>DASZJS010000629.1:0-8847 GCA_035947935.1 Gemmata sp.
AACGCTTCTGAGCCTGCACAATATTGCCTTCTACCTGCGGCTCATGGCGGATGCGCGACAAGCCATCGTCACAGGAGCGTTCGCGGCGTTCCGTGCCGCCTGCCTTGCCCGGTGGATGGCAGATAACTAGGATGAGTTTCCCGATTATTCGGAGTGAAAGAACTGGGAGTTACTCCCAAATGAAACTGTCGGACGAGTGCCGGTAACCGCCGGAACTCCATTATGGGGCGGATGATGACGCAACTCCTGTTGGGACAGCAACCGCAAGGCGATGGTGGCGGTGGCGGTGGACTCGGTGGTCCAATGGCCCTCCCATTCATCATGATCGTTGGAGTGCTGCTGTTCGCGATGGTGGTCCTCCCCGCCAACCGGCGGCAGAGAAAGGAACAGGAAAAGCTGCTCGCTACTCTCAAACGGGGCACAAAGATTCTGACCTCGGGTGGGATTGTTGCCGTGATTGTGTCTGCAAAAGACGGCGAAGATGAAATCCTGATTCGATCGGAAGACACCAAACTCCGGATCAAGCGAACCGGGGTGTTGCAGATCCTTGGCTCGGACGAAGCCGAGGCGAATAAGAGTTGAAATTCCCCTGTTGATAGGTGAGCTTCGTCGTTTCCGCATGGAGCAGTGGAACGAAAAGATAGCGATTTTGTAACAGACTCTAATCTCAATGCCCAGGGGTGCATAACGCATCCAGGGATCACTCGCCGGGACTTTGGAACGCCATGCAACGGAACTACCTTCGCGGGCTGTTGGTCTGCCTGATCCCATGTCTGGTGGCCGGTCTTTTCGCGGTTCGACTCGATAAATATCGGCTTGGGATCGACCTTGCTGGTGGGACGATCCTCGTCTACGAGATCAACCTCGAAAGGACCAAGCAGCGGAAAGAAGCGCTTGGCCAGCACGATTCCAACTCAAGGGCGCGGTCTACTCCCACTGCCGGACTTTCCAGCGATGAGATGAATCAACTCGCGGCACAAATCAAGCGGCGAATCGACCCCACCGACATCAAGAACGTCACCGTTCGTCCGCTCGGGGACAGCCGGATCGAGATCATTCTCCCGGTTGGTGGAGCAGCCGGTGGCGGGAAGTCAAACCTATCGACCGAGGACATCGAGGAGGTCAAGCGTCTCATCTCCCAGATGGGCGTTCTGGAGTTCCGCATCCTGGCGAATGGCCCGGACGATAACGAAGGCATCCTTGCTGCCAGGGATGCGATCAAAGCGAAATCATCTGATGAGTTGAAGTCACGCGCGGAGCGTGGTCTGGCACCCGAGGGGCCGGAGGGTGAGTTCAATGTTGATATCGGAGACTCGAAAGCCAAGGTTCGGTATGTGTGGGCGGAACTCGGACCCGAAGAGCGCGAGTCGCTCCGACTGAACAATGCGAGCGAAGGATCGAGTCTGTTGTGGATGACACTGGCTGCCAAGCGCGAGCAGGGGGCTCAAGCAGTGATGATTGACTCAGGCGAAATGGGGAATCAGGAAACTTCTGATCCCCGCAGTTGCAAGATGCTCCTTTACAGCCGCAAGTGCATCAGCACCGACGAAGATGCCAAAGAAAAGATGGATCGCGAACGCCTGGAGCGTGAAGGCAAAACGCCAGAGGAAATCAAGGAACTCGTCGATGAGAAGAAGTACGAATATTTCGTTCTCACCCGGGTTTCACCGGAGGACAGCCTGCGGGTTGGTGGGGACATCACTCTGACCGCCACCTCGGGAACCGATACCAAAACATTCAACCCGTGCATCGAGTTCGCCTTCAATGGAGCCGGCGCACAGCAATTCGGCAAGATCACCCGGCGGAACAAGCCATCCAACGGCATCACCCGTTTCCTGGCGATCCTGTTGGATGACAGGGTCGTTTCCGCTCCCACAATCCAGAGCGAAATCACCAGCCAAGGCCAGATTACCGGTAGATTCGACCGAAAGACCGTGGATCGTCAGGTCCAGATTCTTCGCAGCGGTGCCTTGAGTGCCGAGTTGCGGGAGAAGCCGGTCAGCGAAAACACCATTGGGCCAACTCTCGGTGCCGATACGATTCGCAGGGGGACAACGGCTGTTGGCATGGCCTTCGTTGCCATCCTCGCGTTCATGTTGATTTACTACCGCTTCGCCGGCGTCGTTGCGTGCGTCGCTCTGTTTGCCAACCTGTTGCTTACGGTTGGATTCATGGTTGCGGTGAACGCCGCGTTTACGCTTCCTGGGTTGGCGGGTCTCGTTCTCACGCTCGGTATGGCGGTCGATGCGAACGTGCTGATTTACGAGCGGCTCCGAGAGGAACGCAACAAGGGCGCTAACCTGATTACCGCCATTCGCAATGGCTACGATCGGGCGTTCCCGACCATCATCGACACCCACCTGACCAGTATTTTCACGGCCATCGTTCTGTACACGCTCGGCAACGACAACCTGAAGGGATTCGCGATCAGTCTCACGGTTGGGCTCATTATCAGTCTCTTCACCTCGCTTTACATGACCCGATTGATTTTCGACTTCTGGCAGCACAAGAAGTGGCTCACCGAACTGAAGATGATGCGGTTGTTCGAGAAACCCAGCTTTCACCCGATGAAGTATCGCTACATCTTCTTCACCATCACGGGCGTACTCACCATTCTGGGGCTGGCCCTGTTCCTCCATCGTGACGAGGCCGGTCTCAATGTGGACTTCCGCGGCGGGACTGTAGTTGCCGGGCGGTTGAAGGATCATGAGGAGCGGGCGTTGACCACCACGAGCGATGGAAAGCCCGGGTTCCGCGAACTGCTCGATGAGGAGAATCAGAAGACGCGACTCAAAGCCATAAAGGCAACGTGGGAGAACATACCGAGTAGTGGGTCGGCTGCGACGGCCAATACGTTTGTCTACACCATCACGTACGCGGACACCACCACGGCCACCGTCACGTTGAGCCACAAGCCGGATGGGGATACCAATGAGGCGATGGAAAAGGATGTGATCGCGCGGGCCAGCCGCCTGCCGGACGTCTCCGTCGAGCAGATGTTCCTCAGCGGAGAAACCTACGATCAGGGTAAGAGTCGATACTTCACTATCCGGACAACCGAGAAGCAACCGGAACTGGTGCGAGCCTCCCTCGACCGACTGCTCCGCGATGAGAATGGCAATTCGCTGATGTTCGGTGCCACGATGACCTTTGCGGACACCAAGATCAAGGTGAAGGGCACGGATGGAAAGGAACAGGAACAGGCTGTGCCGGTGGCAAGCGATGGGAAGGTCGAATTGGAATTCTCGCGGCCAACATCGCGGAGTTACGTTCAGGAATTGCTCGACCGCGAGTTCCGGACTGCTCTTCGTCAGGATTCGGGTCTGGAGGCTTTCACGCTTGCTGGAGATGGGCCGCCGGTGGATGGTCGATTCACCAAGATGAAACTCGATGTTTCCCGGAACCCCGCCTTCGATCAACTCACAGCAAACCCTCCGGATCTCGCGAAGAAGAACGAGCAGTTGGCATATCTGCAACAGATTCTCACCAGCGCGAAACGGTCGTTCGATGCTGCCCCCGAACCCGAGCGGTTGGAGGTGTTCGATAGCCAGCTTGCCAGCGAGACCCGTGCCAAAGCGCTCTGGGCTATCCTCGCGAGTTGGCTGGTTATCCTCCTTTACTTGTGGTTCCGGTTCTTGAATTGGACGTTCGGGCTGGCTGCGGTGATCTGCCTGATTCACGATCTGTGCTTCACGCTTGGGGCCATTGCCGCTTGTCACTACCTGCATTTGATTCCGGGTTTTGACTGGCTCGGCATCCAGGATTTCAAGATCGACCTGACATCCGTGGCCGCGTTGCTTACCCTTGTGGGCTACTCGGTCAGCGATACGATCGTGGTGTTCGACCGGATTCGCGAAGTTCGAGGCAAGAATCCGAAGCTGACCCCACAGATGATCGATGACAGCGTGAACCAGACGCTGAGCCGGACGATCCTGACAGCCACCACCGTGTTTCTGGTGTCGTTTGTGCTTTACGCGGCCGGTGGCGAAGGAGTCCACCTGTTCGCGTTTGTGATGGTGATGGGCGTGCTGGTCGGGACATATAGCTCGGTGTTCGTTGCCGCCCCGCTGCTCCTGATCTTCGGAGAAGGGCACGATGAGCATGCGATCACCACTTCTGACGAATCTGTTGCGACCACGGAAGCATCGACCGAGGAAGTGGTCGAGGGCTAAGCCTGACGAGCCGGAAGCGTGAGCGACGGTTTTTGTTTTCCGTCGCTCACGCTTCCGGCTCGTTAAAACATGAGAAAGCCCCGGCAATGCCGGGGCTTTCTTTTTCTCGTGGTGGTCGATTGCGGATCGGTTAGAGTTATTGTTTTCCAGGGTCCCCAGCCGCGGAGCGGCGTTTGATGGTAGCCAGGAGTGTAACCCCTGGAATGGTAGTTTTACTCAATCCCAACCCCCAAACATCAAATGATCCGCACTGTGCTTGCTCTCTCTTGTTCGCTCCTGTCCGCTGTCGTTTTTGCGGCTGAACCAAAGGCACCGGACACGAACATCGTGTTTCGCAATGCCACCATCTACGATGGCACCGGCAAACCACCGGTGAAGGGCGACGTTCATATCAAGGGCGACAAGATCGCCGCGGTGGGCAAGGTTGGGAAAATTGATGGCGCGATGGAAGTTGAAGCAACCGGGCTCATCATCTGCCCCGGATTCATCGACCTGCACACGCACTGCGATGGCAGTCCATCAGTTTCATCCAAAGCCGGACGGCAGAACAAGAACTACGTCACGCAGGGCGTCACCACGGTCGTGACAGGTAACTGTGGTTCTGGTCCCGTGGATGCCGGGCGGTTCTTCAAGGCAATCGACGATGGTGGTGCCGGCACGAACGTGATTCATCTGGCCCCGCATAACAACATTCGCTCGCAGGCAATAGGGAATGCGAATAGGCCACCGACAGACGATGAGCTGAAGAAGATGGAGGAACTGGTTGAGAAGGCCATGAAGGATGGCACATGGGGTTTGGCAACGGGGCTGATCTACAACCCAGGCACCTACGCCAAGACGGATGAAATCATCGCGCTGGCAAAAGTCGCAGGCAAGCACGGAGGGATGTATGCCAGCCACATCCGGGATGAATCGGGCGGGTTGCTCACGGCCATCGAGGAGGCTGTGACCATCGGCCGGGAGTCTGGTTGCCGGGTTCACATCTCGCACATCAAGGCATCGGGGCAGGCCAGTTGGGGGGCATCGGTTCGAGCGGTGGGGCTGATTGAGGATTTCCGGAAGAAAGGACTCGAAGTCACGGCCGACCAGTATCCGTACATCGCCAGCAGCACTTCACTGCGAGCCACGATCGTACCATCGCGGTATCGCGAGGGGACCGACAAGGAATTCGTTACCCGGCTCGATGACCCGAAGACTGGTCCGCAGATCAAGGCGGACATCGAGAAGGCGCTCGGGAACCGCGATGGTGGAAAGCGGATTCAGATCGCTCGTTACGCCCCGAACCCGAAGTGGAATGGGAAGACGATCACCGCGATTGCCGAGGCCGAGGGCAAGGAGCCAATCGACATCGCCTTGACAATCGAGCGAAATGGCAGCGCCCAGATCGTGAATTTTGGAATGAGCGAAGAGGATGTTCGGATCTACATGAAGCAACCCTGGGTGGCGACCGCCAGCGATGGCGGAGTGCAGACCCCTGGCGACACTGTTCCGCATCCACGGAGTTACGGTACATTCCCACGCAAGATCGGCTTCTACTCGATCCAGGAGAAGATCGTTCCGGTGGAATTTGCGATCAGGAGCGCAACCGGATTGCCAGCGGACATCCTGAAGCTCACGGATCGCGGGTATTTGAAGCCAGGATACTTTGCGGACCTAGTGGTATTCGACCCCGAATCGTTCCGCGATACGGCGACGTTTGACAAACCGCACCAATACGCAGCGGGGCTGAAGTGGGTACTCGTGAATGGCTATCCCGAAGTGAAGGCCGGCACCTACCAGGATGATGTTCTCGGCGGCCGGGCGCTCAGACACCCGGAGAAGTAGGGGACGCAGAGACGTCCCTACCCGCATCTCACGGCGCGGCGAAGATATCGTCGATGGCAGTCCGGGCACCATCCGCGAGAAAATCGCGGAACATCCGGAACGCGTCACCGAACACGGCAACCGATAGTTTGCCATCGAGACGTAGCGTGCCGAGGAGGTTGACTGCCTTCTCTTCGTCCCAGAGCGACTCGGCGTACACGACCCGTCGGCCCTCACCGTTGGTTTCGCCCAAGAGTCTGGAGAAATATTGGACGGCAGCGTTTTCAATCCGAGGGGTCTGCGCTCCTGAGACGATGACCGTGAGGGTTGTCCATTCCTCGGCGGTCATGTCTTTTTTCCAGGCCATCACCTGCTTGTGCGTGGCTAACAACTGTGCTTTTGCGGCACCCGCTCCGTTGGCCAGGATGTCGGCTCGCGATGACCGGCAAAACTTCGTGAGATCGTCGGCGGACACCTTCCCATCTTGGATAACCTTGGCGATGAATTCCTGTGCCCGGGCGAGGATTCGCTTTTGGCGAGCCAGAGTGTCCGGGTCAAACCCGAATTTCTCAATGGCCGGCCCGGCCGCGGTCAGCAACGCCTGATATTCCTTCACGGTCTTCAGTCGCTCATCGTCAAGTGGCTTGCCCGGCTCGAACGACAGGTGCGTGAACAGTGCGAGCGTGGAGTGGGCGATGCACTTGAGGGTGTGGTATTCCGCTGGGATCACGGTCACTGCGGTTCGCTTGCCATTCTTGCGCAGAACCAGATCGTCGCCGGAAACGACGATCACGATGGGAATCGTGGACAGTTCCAGCTTCCGCGCATCGGCATACATCTTCCGGGATGCGATGTTCAGCGTGTCTAGTTCAGCGGGGACTGTCTTCGCATCGACTGGTTGTTCCGCGGCAGGTGCATTCGATTTCTTCTCGGGTGATTGGCCATGAGAACCGAGTGCCAACAGCCCCACCACCATCATTCCGATGATCCAGCTTCCGCGCATGTTATGTCTCGGGATTGTGTTTGCTTGCGAATGACGCGACATGATCCGCCCTCTGAGGTGGGTGGATTGTCCCCCAGGTGGGAAGGTGGTGCAAGAGTGGAAGGCCGCCTAGTCGATGGTTCGGCACAACTCGATGCCTTATTGATCCGTCCCAGGCAAACCCGTTCAAGCCTTAAAGTAGTGTGCCTTTATGGAGCCGAAACACTCAGAGCACATTCAATCGCTACTACGCGCAGCGATCCTTGCCCCTTAGGAATCAGTGATTACCCCTTGTGGCGACTATACCATATCCTGTTACCCTGCCTGTCCAAGATGGCAAGTGTGCCAACTCCTCACCATCCCCAGAGAACGCCGCCATGATCTCTCGACGAACCTTCCTTGGAGCGGCTGGGGCCGCTGTGCTGGCTGGCCCGGTCGCTGCAGTTGAGCCACCGGCCACGGCGCGCAAGAAACTCGCGGTCGTCACCACGGTCTGGAACTATCACAGCCACGCCTGGCACATGGCCGAGCGGTTTCTGCATGGCTACCCAATCGAGGGGAAGTGGCACCATCCACCCATTGAGGTCGTGTCGGCCTACGTCGATCAAACTCCCGATGGCGATTTGAGTCGGGAGCGCGCCAAGGAGTTCGGGTTCAAGATTTACCCAACCATCGCTGAGGCTCTCCGGTGTGGTGGAGACAAACTCGCAGTGGATGCCGTCCTGGTGATCGGGGAACACGGGAAATACCCGCGGAACGAGTTCAACCAGATCCAATATCCGCGCTACGACTTCTTCAAAAAGATCGTTGAGGTGTACGCCAAGGATGGCCAGACCGCCCCGATGTTCAACGACAAGCACCTGTCGTGGAAATGGGAGTGGGCCAAGGAGATGGTTGATACTTCTCGCAAGATGAAGTTCCAGTTCCTGGCGGGGTCGTCACTGCCCGTCACATGGCGGATGCCAGCCATCGACATGCCTTACGGGGCCGAGCCGGAAGAAATCCTGTGCGTTGCGTTCGGTGGGTTGGATGAGTACGACTTCCACGCTCTTGAAACGATCCAGTGCATGGCAGAACGGCGAAAAGGCGGCGAAACGGGCGTCTCGGCCGTTCAAGTTCTCCGGGGTGAGTCGGTCTGGAAGGCACTCGCTGCGGGTGGGTGGTCTGCCGGGGGATGGGATCCGCAATTGTTCGAGGCATGTCTGTCGCGGAGCCAGACGCTCGCCCAGACCCCGACACTGAGCCACCGCTACCCAACCCCCGCCCAGATGAAGGAGTGGGTGAAGAGTCCGGCTGCCTATCGGGTCGAGTACACCGATGGCCTCAAGGCCACAATGTTGCTCTTGAACGGGCTGGTGCAGGATTTCACATTTGCCGCGCGGCTGAAGGGTCAGAAGGAACCACTTTCCACGCTGTTCTACCTGCCGCCGAACCCCAACGTGACGTATTCGGCTGCTCTGATGTCGAAGGCCGAGGAGACGTTCGTGACGGGCAAGGCTCCCTACCCCATCGAGCGGACGCTGCTAACGAGCGGACTCGTAGCAGCTGGGATGAAATCACTCGCCATGGGCGAGAAGCGGCTGGAAACGCCACACCTGGCAGTGAAGTACGAGGTGGGCAAGGAATCGCTGTTCGCCCAAAAGTGATGGTGAACGGAATGCCAGAAACAAAGAGACGTTAAGATTGACACATCAACAAATAAGCCAGGCCTTCGACCTGGGCTGACAGAACGAGCCTCTCAGGCTCGGTATTTTGCGGCCTGAACGGCCGCTTCTTATAGCCCAGGTCGAAGGCTGAAAGCCGAGGCCTGGGTTTCTTTTCCCCAGAATTGTGGGCCTTTTTCGTTGGCCCGCGAGTCCATCTCTACGGATGCAACTTTGGTATAATCGG
>DASZJS010000630.1:0-7276 GCA_035947935.1 Gemmata sp.
GCGAGCGTGTGGATGCTCGCAAAAGGCCAATTTCAGGAGGAGGGCGTGGTTTTCGAGGCGTTGGCTGATACCTCGGAAACCGCAACGGTTTCGCCTGTCGTCGAGTAAGTTCGATCTACCTCTGGAAAGGTTCCGTAAGTCCCAAACCCTAATTCCCCAATCACTTCACCGGTGGCAACCCAATAACTTCCACGGGCAACCGACCGGTAGGGGTTTCTGCCTCCATTCGTGTGCCGGGTTCCTGATGCTTCCACCGCAAGTAGGCAAGTGCAATCGGTGCCCTCAACCGCGGCGAGAGACAACTCGATGTCACCACGCCGACATCCTGTCCTTCGTGGAATAACTTCGTTCCCGCGGGGAGTGATGTTTGCCCCTCCAGAACCTTCAGTCCCAGAAACGCCCGGTTAACGTGTCCCGCGCGATCGCGGGCCATCACAATCGGCTCCTGACCCAGAAAACACCCCTTGGAATAACTCACTGCCCGACTCGCCCCGCCCACCTCCATCACGAATCGATTCTCATCAATGTCGGGGCCAAACAGAGGCATTCCAGCCTCAATGCGGAGTGTTTCAAAGGTCTCGGCTGTTCCTCGTGCAGCACCCGTCGCGGTGAGCAACCCACGCACACCTTCGACAAGCTCGGCTCGACAAACGATGTCGAATCCAGGTAGCCCCAGCAGATTGCGATGACGAATGCTACAGGTGGCATTCGTCCCGAATGTCCGTTCCATATGAGCGAATTCGGGCAGGTCGGGCACCGCGGAACCAAGGGCTTTCCCCAACGCGATCGCCGCGTGGGGTCCTGCAAGGTGCACTTGCGCGAACTGCTCGGTCACATCGGCTATCTCGACCTGCTCCGAAATCAGGTACCGATCGAGATACTTCACAAGCGCAGCGTTCCTACCCGCGTTCGTCTCGACCCATATCGCGTGCCGACCGTCGGCAAGCCGAACGTGGTAGATCCATGTCTGGAATTGCACCTTCGCCCGGGAATCGCAAAAATACGCTTCACAGCCACCCCCAAGCGGGAGGTTCTTGGTGTCGTTGGTACTCAGATTCCCGAGGAACATCGGGGCATCCGGCCCCGTCAGGAGAAGTTTCCCTACGCTCGAAGTATCGAACAAGGCGGCTTCGGACAGTGCAGCCCGATAATCGGCATTGGAGTCCGGGAGTGCGGTGAGTGTTGCCATCGTTTTCTCTCTTTCGTTACAGCGATCTCAGCGGTGGAACGGGTGGCAGTAAAAGCGCTATCAACATCCGGATTCTCCTTTCCCCAAAGTTCCTCACTCGTTGCCGAGAACCCGATCCACCAGCCAGCACCCGCGAACGTGAACCTGCTTCGGGTTCCGGCAATGGTGTAGGATTTCTTCATTATCGCACCCCGCATCTTGCAAGGCATCCGCCAGTATCGGCATGGCGCTGAAGTCGCGAGATTCATACATCCCTTCGGCCAGCAGGGCAACGGTGTCCGTCCGCCACTTCGGATCGAACGTGATGGGGTGGAACGGATTCCCGAACAGTTCGCGGATCAGTTGTGAGGCCCACACCCGATCGCTTTCGGGGAGTGTCGCGGGAAATTGCGGTGCCCACGTCTTGTAGTCCGGTCTGGCCACCTCCACAGCCAACGAAGCGGTGGCAGTTTGTAGTGCTACCGAATTGAATTGCTCGCGGATTGCGTGGAGGGAGTCCGAGTGAGGACCTTCCCATACGGTCTCAAGCGTATCTTCCAGTTTCGAGGCTAGTTCCCGATTGTGGGCGTCATACGACAAAAACACTCCTTGCGCACGGTGACACGCGGTGGCAAGTTCGTGCTGGTTGGCCTTACCCTCTGCAAATCGCTCGGCAACTGCAACCGTTTCCCGACTGGGATCGGAAAGCCGATCCCAGATATGGCGGCAGTGAGCGACAAGAAATAAGCGGATTTTTCGAGAATGGCGGTTCAGTCCCTGAGCCAGGAGCATCCCATCCGGATCGTCTGACTCTTCCCACTCGGCTCTGGTCAGATGAGCCATTTCGGCTACCTCGGTGGTGGTATCATTCGCTTGGCTGATACCCTGATTTCAACGTACTGCCACACTTGATGTGCGAACCTCATCTCACTCGAAACCTCCGATTACTCATCGCACTCACTTCGGTTCACCCAGATGTTGCTTGAAGAACCCCGCACTCTTGGCCCAGAGGCGTTCCATCACGGTCGGATCGGCCGAATACATGTGCGTCACTCCCGGTAATGCCACGGCCTCGAAATCCTTCCCCGCACGGAACAACGCATCGGACAATTTCAGCGTGTGCCGGTAATAGACATTGTCGTCAGCGGTTCCGTGAACCAGCATCAGTGGTCGTTTCAGGTCTTTTGCCAACGGAATCAACGAGGCTTCATCGTAGGCAGCCTTGGATTCGGGTAGCAGGCCCATGTAGCGCTCGGTGTAATGCGAGTCGTAGTCTTCCCAGTCGGTCACTGGCGCACCGGCCACTGCGGCCTTGAACACATCGGGCCTTCGCAGCACGCCATTCGCGGCGTTGTAGCCACCGAACGACCAGCCCACGATTCCCACGCGATCGCGGTCCAGTTCCGGGAACTTGTCGCACAGAGCGTGCAAGCCTTTCACCTGATCCTCAATGGGAACCGTACCGAACTTCTGGTACACACTCCGCTCCCACTCTCGCCCGCGGCCCGGTGTTCCCCGGTTATCAATGGCCACCACAATGAAACCCTGATCCGCGAGCCATTGCGGCACGAGCCAATTCCGCATCGCCTGGACGACGTGCAAGTGTTTGGGTCCGCCATACACATCCACGATCACCGGGTATTTCTTCTTCGGATCAAAGTTTTTCGGGCGAACGATTACACAGTAATATCCATCCGCACCACCCACCTTGACCACAGAGACATCAGGTGTGAAGCTGGGCTCAGCTCCCACGGAGGGTAATTCCCCAACCTTTACATTGTCTGGGCCAAACACCGTTGTGTGCGGCATCGCCTTGAGTGTGGTCGAGGTGATTGCATACGGCCCACCGTTCTTCCCAAACGAACCACTGTGGATACCTGGCTCCGGAGTCAGGCACTCGTCCTTATCCGAACCTGGAGTCACAGTCTGAATCGGATTCAGATGCCTGAATACCTGCTTCGTCGTCGGGTCAAGGCTGCCGGTATAAATGATGTCGGAAAGCCGTGAGTAGACCGACAGTATTGCATCGGGGTTGTTCCTCGCGGGAACCAACACCGTGTCCAGCTTGCCGTTCCACTCACGGAGTTGAATTTCAGTGTTGCCATGCAAATCGGCCCCGAGCCATACAAAGCCTCCAAGCATACTGTTGAACCGAGGCACCTCTTGGCTCAAATTGATCCACGCCACATCCTTTTCTTCGAGCATTTGTTTCGTCTTGCCGGTCTTTGGGTCTGCATTCAGCAAGAGTAATTTCTGCTGCTTACGATCTTGCACTTGCAACGTGAGCGGGCCGAGTTCATCCCACCGCACAGCGGCGAGATACTCATACTTCTCACGGTCCCACTCGACCCACACCGTCTCGCCGCCCTCGACCGGGATCACGCCCAGTTTCACCGCCACGTTCTTCTTGCCGGGTCGTGGATAATATTGCTCAGCCGGTTTCTGGCCCGGCTTGAAGGGATCGGCCACGTACCACGTTTCGACACCCGTGTGGTCGGCCTCCTCGTAGGCGATGAACTTAGAGTCTGGCGACCACCAGTAACCGCTGAACCGCCCCATTTCCTCCTGCGCCACGAACTCCGCGAGGCCATGCGTCTTCACCAGCGTTCCGCCAGTGGTGACCATCGCTTCTTTCCCCGCGGCGAGGTCGTAGACTGCCACATCGAAGCCTCGGACATACGCGATCTTCTTCCCATCCGGCGACAATTTCGGATCGACGATCGGCCCATTGCCGGTCTTCAACTCGGTGGTCTTCGAGGTGGCACGCTCGAACACGTACAGCTTGCCCGAGAGCATGAGAAGAATGTTTTTGCCCACAGGGTCGAGGTGGTAGTCGGCAAATCCCCCCACACTCACCCGCATTCTCTCGCGGCGAGCCTTCTCTTCGGGCGACAAATTCTCGTCAGCACCCTTCAAGAGCGATTCAGGAGAGAGAAGTTCCTTCGTTTGGCCCGTACCTACCTTGAACTCGAAGAGTTTGAGTTTGGGGGCCTTGGGGTCGGCCCGCAGGAAGAGGACGGTCTTGCCGTCCGGGCTGATTTTGGGCTTCTGGGGTCGACCAAGGGTGAACCCACGAGTCTCGGCATACTGCTTGAGGAACGTCGTATCCACGGTTTTTCCGGGCGCGGGGTCAGCCGCTGGTGCAACAGCAGCGGTCAGCAACAGGACAACAATCGCGCGAGTAATGGTGTTCATGGATTCGAGCATACCAGCGCAGGAGGCTGGCGTCAGTGTTTTGTTTGAGCCGCGCACGCAGTAAGCGGGTGGTGTTCAGTCTCGTAATAACAGTGAGGCGTTGCTCCCACGTTTCCAACGCGAGAGCAACGCCTCAGGAAGTAAACGCTGGGATACCCAGTCTCAGTCGTTGGGGTTGACCATCTTGCCGATGTTGGCCCCCGTTACCTTGCCGGTGATGACCACATCCTTGTTGCGAGTCGTGCTTTTGATGGTGCCCAGGATATCGCCTAGTGGCTTGGCCCTGGGCTCGGCGGCCCCAAAGATTTGAGCCAGCGGCTTGATTTGCTTGAGAAGATCGTCGAAGGCACTGCGGAAATCGCCCGCCGCATCGTCGTCCTTCATTCCCAGCGTCATTTCAATGTGTACGTCCGCTTTGACGTTAACAGAGACGGCCATCGTTTCGATCTTCGGCAGCAAGTTCTGGAACGCAGACAAATCGACTGGGAGGTTTCCACCTCCTGGAATTTGCAACTCATCGAACTTGCCCTTGACGACGCCCGCAGCGTACACCGAGGCCTTATCGTCCATCTTCTTGAGCAGAGCAACAAGATCCTTGTTGAGTGTGGCTGCTTGATTGTTTTTGGCGGCAGTCAGCGCGTTGGTAATCAGCTTTTTGTCGGACGAGGCAATCACCGTCTTCTCATCCACAACCGTTCCGTAGACAGGCGTATCGCTGTCGGGCTGATACTTGAAAAAGATGGTGTTGCCTTCTTTGATCATGGAAAACTTATCGGGGTCTTTCTTGGCTTGCGCTTCGGCTGCCAGATAGAGTTTGTCCGGAGTGAATTTTCCGTGGAGGATCATCAAATATTTTACATCCCCCTTGTTGGACCCACTGGTGCCAATAACCAGTTGGTCGATGTCCTTGAGTGGATCGAGACCGATGTCCGCGAGCAGTTTCTTCGCATCCTGGCCATCGAGTACCTGCTTGAGTTGCTCAAGGGCATATTTCTTAGCGATATCCGAGTCCAGAATCTGTCGGACGTTGACCTGCAACACACCTTCGGTTGTGGCGGGAAGCAGTTTGTCGGGTTCGGCAGCCCGGGCGGTTGCGGTGACACTTCCGGCGATCAGTACAGTCGCCACCACAAGGCGATGCAGATGGGTCATTAGATATGATCCTTTCATCCTGGAACGATGGAACAAGTCCAGAGTTCCTGGTACATCGGAGAAAACACATTGGAAGGAAACACGCCGCAACACTTCTTACAACAAAAGACGGCAGGGTCCAGAACCCTCTCATCTCGTGGGAAAGGGCGGCCACGGCCTATTGTACCGACCCTATATGGGTGCGGTTTCAACGAAAATCTGCGAACCAATGTCGTGGCTCGAAAAAGCGGACGTAGCGTACAAAATCCATCGGGAGGAACGCAAGACATAGTTGCTCGGAGATATACATTACGATCTTTTGATAGCCATTGTTGATTTCGTCCTTCGTCATTCGAGAAAACCAAACTCGCGGGTTGCTCCGTTCTCCTCAAGAATAACGAGAGAAAGCTCGATGCAGCACAGTTGAAGAAGTCAGAAGAGAACAGAACGGAGCGAGACGCTTGAATGTCATCTCGAATGACGAGGGACGAAGGACGAAATGACGATCAAAACAACGAACCCCCTACCTGGTGGCTAACTCTCACTCAACCGCAAATCGCACATCCCCGACTGGTCGCCCGAAATTATGCGTTCGCACCCAGGCATTCCACCCGAGCCGTGGGCCGTTTACCTCATCGTACCCCAGCGTGGCCCACGGAACCGCATCCGGTGCCAGCACCACCTGGACCTCCACATCCAGTTCCAACCCCAAATACAATCGCACCAACGCGCTGAGAGGATGGCGAGCGTCGCCGACCGGAAGCAGACTCCGGAACGCCGCGGCATCCACCGGCCCAATTACCGCTCGCACCTTTCCCTGCACATCCCAGACCCGACGACCAATCACCACATCTCGACCCAGACACGTATTTCGACCCGGATCGGTCTCTGTTGGCATCCCGGCCTTGTTCGCTTCATCGAGATACAGCCATTGTCCACACAACTGTTCGATTGCCACCCGCCACTCAAAGTAGTCTTCGATTATCTGTTCCAGTCCTGTAGCCGTTCGCGGTTGGCGAGACAGAAATCCAGCATAGAACACCGCGACATCATCGGGGACACCCAGCCGACCGCGCAGTTTGGGTGTCCCGAACCCAGCGACAGCGAATCCGGCGGTCGTACTTGGATCATCCTGGCCCACCCTTCCAGGTTTGGATCTCTGCGGATCAGCTTCTGCTTGCAGTCGATCAACCACTGCCGGCCAGCGGTTTTTCTCCCAGGCCCGCATGAACAAGGACAGAATCCGGTGGTGGAACAGATCGAGCCAATCGCGGAGGGTGGTGTCCTTGTCCCGCTGCCGCGCCAGAAGCAAGGCTGTATAGTGTTGCGGGAGTATCCCATCCGGTCCTGTGAGTCCACCGAACGTGGCCCACAACTGGGGCGGCTGATCGTTGGTACTCGGGGTGACCTTGGCCACTGGTCCTTCTGCAAACCGCAAGCTGGGAGGAACCCGGCAGTGGACTGCTTCCTGTTCGGGTGCGGTGTCGCCTCCGATGGCAACACCGCCATCGGCGACAGCCAATCGCTCCAGCAACCGAACCGCCTGGAAGAAATCGAACCACCCCGGAGCTGCAAAGAGCCGGGCCAAAGGAGAACGGGGGTGAAGGGGAGAACTCGCCATAAGTCAGTGTTCGGGCTTCGCTAGGGTTCTTAATTCATGAAACTCATTGTGATTGAGTCAAGTTTACGCGACCAGTTGGTTTTCCGCCAAATACTGTTCGATGGCTTCGTCGAGTTGGTCGAATCGGCGACGCAAGGTGGTTTCCTGACCCATCTCCTTGG
>DASZJS010000631.1:0-7890 GCA_035947935.1 Gemmata sp.
ATTCGTCCGACATCGCTTTGACATCGAGATGCAACTTCACGAATGGATGAGCGAGACGACGAATCAGGCTTACCCCTTCCGCGGCGGTGTTCAGGAAGTTCGTCTCTGCCTTCGTCAGTGGTTCCAGGCAAAGATAAACTGCATTCTTTTCCAGTTCAGGAAGGCAGTGCGAAAGACTATCGAGAGCGAAATCGGAGGCCTGATCCCTTGTGTATCCTTCCGGGACATTCCGTTGAAGTGGCGATCCAAGAACGAGAATATTCCCACCGAGTTCGGTAGTGGCTTGGGCCAACTCCGCGAGATATAAACCGGTGCGTTTTCGTGTTGCAGCGTCAGCTGATGTGAGGTGAAAGCCTTCCGTTTTTGCCAGGAGCCAGTGTAGCCCGATAATTTGCACGCCCACCTTTTCTGCTTGCCGACGAAGTTCCGCCCGCCGCTGAGGGGTGACATCAGTGATTCGGTGTGCGAGCGTGAATGGAGCAATCTCCAACCCGGAATAGCCAAGTTCCGCCACACGTTCACAAACACGAGAGTGGTCCCAGCCCTCAAATGTTTCATTGCAGATGGCGTATTTCATGGCAGGATCAACTCTCGGGGTTTTGCTTCGCTCAAATCCCGGAGCGTGAGTTTCACCGTCGGCTGACCTTTTGCCGCGGTATAGAACTCGGAAGGAGTGGCGATCGGAGTCCCATTGACGTGGGTGATGATCCAGTTCGTTGGATTGTCCCCAAGACCTTTGAACTTGTTTGCAGCAGGAGAGTTCGCTGTAACCTCGCGTACATTCACACCTGTCACCAGCCCGTCTGGGGGCAGTTTGTTCTGTCGGGCCACGATATCGAGATAGTCTACTCGAAGACCAAAAACTGGGTCTGGACGTACAGACGCGATGAATGGTTGTGCAGGCCGAAACTTGCCCAGGGTCAAATAGAAGACTTTCTCTTGCCCGTTCCGCAAAATAGTGAGTTTGACTTTCATTCCTGCAAGAGCGCTGCCGACGTGGAGTAGAAGATCCTGGAAGTTGTTGATTGGAGTATCGTTAACGTGTGTTATGGTGTCCAATACTCTCAACCCCGCAATCTCAGCTGGCCCATAATGGGTTAGTGTATGGATAGTGCTTGTTGATTTGTCTGGACCCATCCCGAGGAAACCATATTCGACCTCTTCCCCCTTGCGGAGGACATCGATGACCCGTCGTACAGTCTCATCCATTGGGATTGCATAACCTGGTCCAAGTTCTTTGTTGTAAACGACAGCGGAGGAAGTAGTCAGGCCTAGCATCTCGCCATTGAGATTGATGAGCACACCACCCGTCACTGCGGCGTTCAGTTGCACAGTATGCTCCAGAAGCACACCGTACTTGTAATAGCTTTCCGAGACGTTGAGATCGTCGCGAGTTTTCAACTCGGTGGGTGGAGGCAGCCTATGACAAACTTTGGAGATACCACCGAATGCGATGCTTGGTCCGTCGAAAGCGAATCCGGAGGTGTAGGGACAGGCCATCAGTCCGATCATCTCACCCTGACCGATAGTTGCTTTCTGTTTGTCTTGATTGAAAAGCCTTACTTCGGCAATCGTAATTGCTTTGAGGCTCGCTGGCGGATGTATCAACTTCAGAACAGCCAGGTCGCTCCGAGAATCGGCTGCACAGATGTCGGCATAGGATCCAACGACATCCTTACCCCTTCTTGGGAGGATCACGTATATTTTCGTCGCCCCATCGATCACATGGTAGGGCGTTAACACGAGGCCCGAAGGGTCAATCACTACACCACCAACATACCCATGGTCCGGAAACATTTGTCTGTTGGCCAGGTCGAGCCAGTCCGCCAACTTCGTTCGTTCTGGTGAAGCGTTGTTCTTCAGGAATTCCGCACGGTCAAACTCACCAAGTTTGCCTGGAACATCCCCAGGGTTTACAATCTTAGGGTAGTGTTCGCTCCGCGAGACGATGATACAGGCAACGCTCGGAGATGCGGTCGCAGCAGCGAACTGCAACTGCTTCTGGTACGCCTCCACGATCTCGCGCTCTGTTTTTTTGGGTACCTGGGCGTGGGCTGGCGCTTGGCTAACGAACCACCCAACAAACAACGCAAATCCAAACGCATGACGCATGACCAACTCCTGACACGCACGATCGTGTTGCAACCACAGTGATCCTGAAACACCAGAATACAGTTGTGGCGAACCTATCGAATCGGTTCCTTTGCGGCTCGGATGTATGCCTCGAAGTTGACGGTGGGCGTTCCTTTGTCCACACCGTGGTTCAGGTTCAAAATATGTCGGTGTCCTCCGCCTGCGAGAACGCACGATCTGGTAGCATCCACCACCTGTTCGGGAGTTCCTGTCTGAAGAATCTCTTCATCCACGTTACCCTGGAACACAAGGTTCGGAAAGGCATGCCTTACGGCTGCAAGGTCGTGTCGAGTTCCGAGACTGATTACATCGGCACCAGAAGTTGCCATCTTCTCCAGGTACGGACCTTCTTTGACGAACAGGATTCGGGGAACTCCGCTGGAGGCCGTGAAAATTGCCCGGTGGTGTGTCTGAGCCCAGGATTCATACTCGTTGGGTGTCAGGAGCCCTGCCCAGGAATCGAATAACTGATAAACATCTGCGCCATCGAGTATGAGGGTATTCAGGAACCCGATAGTAGCGATCGAGAGTTTTTCCAAAAGCCCGCTCCAAACCTGGGGAAAATCTCTGGCGAACTGCCGAGTCGCATCCACATTCTTGCCCGTTCCGATGCAGTAAGTGGCGACTGTGAACGGTGCCCCCGCAAAGACGATCACGGGCAATTGATCCTTTAGCTCCTCCTTCACACGCTTCAGCAAGAGACGAATGTGTTTATAGGTGTCCGGGTCGGGAATAGGGTTGAGCCTGTTAAGATCGTTTAGCGTATGTACGGGCCGATCTGGCACTGGTCCAGAACCCGCCTTCAACTCGAAAGGCAATCCCATCGCCACGGGGAGTGTAGTGATGTCGTAAAAGAGAATAATCGCATCCACACCGAATCGCCGCGGACAAAGCGAAGCCTTCACGGCACTCTCGACATCCTCGGAAAAGGCGTAGAAAGACTTCCCGGCACGGATTCTGTTGAACTCAGGATCCCATCGCCCGGCTTGCCGCATGGCCCATACAGGCGTGCGCTCGATGGGTTCGCCGCGAGCAGCACGAACCAGGAGGTGAGGGGAAAGCGTAAAAGCCATCGTATTGGCGCATCTCTGGTGTAGAGTACATGACCCCGGATGCCGTAATAACTCAACCAATTTCTGTCCGGAGTGGCTTCACACCAACATACAAGGTTGCGATGCCAAAGGTGAGCGGTTCGAACGTCACTTCCCTGAGTCCGTGACCGCGGAGCTTGTCGGCAAGTGCTTCATAATCCGGAAATTTCAACACGCTTTCTGGTAGATAACGGTAGGCACTCTCCTTGCTCCGCGATAGGAGTTGCCCGATAAGCGGTAGCACATAGCGGAAATACCAGCGATAAAGGCGACCGATGAACCAGTGCCGAGGTCGAGAGAACTCAAGGATCGCAACTCGACCCCCAGGCCGAATAACGCGAACCATCTCCGCGAGACCCTGATCCGGGTTAGTGATATTGCGCAAGCCGAATGCAACGGTCACAAGCTGGAACGTGTCTGTGGGGAAGGGGAGAGCCTGGGCATCTGCTTCCACGAATTGTACTCGCCCACCAGCCCCGACATCGCTGGCCTTTTTGGTGGCACGGACGAGCATTTCACGACAAAAGTCTGCTCCATAGATAGGAACAGTTCCACCCGCGCAGCGGTCATAGGTCAAGGCAAGATCACCTGTGCCGGTGCAGAGGTCGAGAATGGGGCCGGCCTCGGCTGGTCCTGCGGGAACTCGTCTGGCAGTCGTTTCCCGCCAGCGTTTGTCGATGTTAAGGCTCAGTAAATGATTGAGGAAATCGTACCAGGGGGCAATCTGGCCGAACATCCGGCGGATGCGAGCTTCCTGCTTATCGAGGAGTTCAGACGCCACGAGTGTTTCCAGTTTAGGTGCGGAAGAAAGCCTGATTCAAGTTATCCTCCCAACCGTTTCCTGGCCCCTCGTTTAACAATTTCGAGATTGAATCGTCACGGTATGGCGGCTGGCCACTCTTCTCATTTCGGTGAAGATAGCGTTACTTCCACCTCGGCATCGAACATCAAGCCCTGGTCGCCGCGGTTGTTGAGTGTCTTAACCATGACCGCGACCGTTCGTGGGGCGACAGCCGAAAACAGCTTCTCCCCGACTTGCTTTACAACGATCTCTTTGTCCAGGTCAGCCATCCGGTCATCGAGATGGATCAGCAACTTCGTCACCTTCTCGGCCGTTGCGATATCGATTTCCTGACCGGCTCGCGACGCAACCACCAACGAATCACCCTTTGCCTGCTTTGGCGGCACTGCCAGCCAGTACGAGGCGTCATGCAGCGTTCCGGTCTGCTTCCACACCACCCGCTCCGGTATTGGATTTCGTGTGAACTTCGCCATCCACGGCAGAGCGGCCTTATCCTCAAGGTTCATCCAGTGACCCTTGCCCTCGTGGATTTTCACGAAATGCTCGTATCCTTTTGGATCGTCCTTTTGCAGCTTGTCGAGTTGTTCACCATACTCACGACCGACCTTGTTGCGATTGTACGCGGCATCATCTCCACCCACTTGCAAGGCGAATGGTACGTTTCGCAGCGACAGCAAGGAAACGCCATTGGGGTGGCCGGCCATCATCGCCGCGGCTGCCCAGGTGTCGGCCATCCGTGGAGCAAGTTGGTATACCCCGTCTCCACCTGCCGAATAACCCAGGACATACACCCGGTTTGGGTTCACGTCCTCAATCGCGATCAGGTCTTCGATCAGCCGCCCGAACATCCGGTCGATATGAGATTCATGCCAGAGGTTCCAGGTGTTCGTTGGGGCACGCGGAGCAAGATAAATCCCCTCATCCAGCGTGTACAACTTCTTCTGGTTCTCCCATTGCGAGTCGTTCACCTGCTTAGGTGCCCCGCCTCCACCATGAAGTGATATCCACAAGCTTCGACCGCCGGTTGGCTTCTTGCCGAAGGTCTTGTAATCGAAGGGCATCTCCAGAGCCCCGTCCTTGATGAGGCGATTCTTGATCTCAGTAGCTCGCTCCTTTTGGATGATCTTCACATGTGCTTTCCACAGCAGCTCTCTCGCAGTTGCAGCATCCTCCTTCGTGAGAGGCACCTTCGCGAAGTCTTTGTCAGCGATTCCATCAAGTGCTGCTGTGCTGGCATCGATGGCTGTCCGTAACTCCTTGAGTGCGGCAGTCGATCGGGTCGCGTCGGCGGCACCGACTGGTGAGGTGAGTATCATTAACGCGGGAAGGACCATCAGGCGGGTACGCACGGGGCTCTCCGGGACAGGGTTGAGCGGAGGAATAGTGCCAACGTTGTCAGCAGGACAAACGGCCGAATGCTGAGATCATGGTTTCACCTGGAATTCGATCAGTCGCTGCTCGCCAGCCGCGCCTGTTTTGACCGTCTTGGTCACACCGCCGACTTCAACGGTGCATTCCGTGTTCGGTGGAAGATCGATAGTCAGGAAGTTGTTAGTGTCGGCGGTCTCGTCCAAGGATGTGCCATCGTATTGCTTTTTCGCAGCGTCTGCAGCTGTTACACTCACCTTCGAAGCGATCCGTTTGTTCGCCCCGTTCACAACTTTCACCTGGAGCTTGAAGGTATCGGCCTTCACGACAGGCTTGGCATATCTGTCGGTGACATTTTCCCCCGGCACGTTCTTGTTGCTCGCTGCCCATACCATCGGGAAGTACTGCTTCGTCTTCTTAAAGCTGGCGGCGTAGATGGCGTGTTCGGGGACATCCTTTTTGGCTTGTGCCGCGCTGCCGACAAACCACCCACGGTCGAGTCCGTTCGGATCAGGCTCACACGCACCGGTGAAATGCCAATCCTTATCCCAGATCTCGACCCAGGTGTGGTTGCCCCGCTTATCCGCCCAGAGCGGAGTGCCAACCAGCCGGGCAGGGATACACACCGCCCGACACCCATCGCTCAACACGATGGATAGTCCAGTACAGGATGCCTTGCCCGATTCGATCGATTCCTTCGGGCTCTGGTTGGCAGCCTTCCGCTGCGTGGAGTAGCCGACTTTCAGCTTCTTGAACAACTCGCCATTTAACTTCTGAGTGGCTTCAGCCGGGGTTTTGCAGTCTTTCACGATTGGCATACACAGCTCATAGAACTCCTTCCGCCAGGCATCCCGCCTCTCGTCCACGTTGACGTATGGAAGCACATCATTCAGGAAGATTTCGTCGGGGATGTCCTTCCCCCATGAAACCTCTTTGCGGGCCTTGTATGCGAGTTCGACGTTACCGAGGAGAAAATCGGCCTTGAGAGATCGGAGATCCGGGTCGGGCATGTTCTCAACAAGGAAGGCCATACCCGTGCGCTGGTCAACGGGCACTCCGGTAAGGACTTTCTCAAGTTCCGGGCGATTGTCCTTGGCCCGCCGGAGTGCCTGCTCAACCTCGGCAGACCACCACGCTGCCTGCGGTTCAGCGGCCATCGAGTGTGAAGAAACGACCGCGACAGCAAACGCGACAATTACTGCACGGGACGTCATGACCGTGTTCCTTTCATGCATTGGTGGCTCGATGAGTTGGTGTTATTCTATCGACTCCCCGCAGCAGTTCAGACAACAAATCAGAGCCAACTAACGAAGCCTAGCTAGGCTATCGGCTTTCAGCCTTCGGCCAAGCTAGGCTTATGAAAGCGACACTTCAGATCGCGGATATCGAGTCCGAAAAGGCTCGTCTGTCAGCCCAGGTTGTATGCCTGCGGATTATTTCACGGGAAGTCCGCCCCGATGACCTCTCCGCCGGCGCGAGTGATGAGGGCATTAACCGTTTCCTTGCTAGGAATTTTCTTCAGAGTGTGGCATGACCCATCGAACATTGCCACTTGTAGCTTTCCATTCACAATGGCACCGAGCAACTTGCGCATGTCTTTGTCCGGGTCGAATGCCAGTTCGTCTGGCTTCGTCCAGGGGACGGCTTGGGCCGCGGTCACACACAGGATGGTTTGCGATGTCCCGTCGGGGATGCTGGCGGGATATCGTGCCCCCTGAATCAAGTCCCATCCGGCACCGTTACCAACAAAAACCCGGTAATGTGTATCGGTTTCATCGGGTTTCGTCTTTCCCGGGATAGCGTATACCTTTGGCATTTTCGTGAGCAGTTTCTTGTTGTGATCGCTATCCCAGGGCTCATCCAGCTTGAACTCCTTGAACAGCTTTTCTTCTTCAAGATAAGGGAGAATCAAGACACGCCAACTGAGCAATGGCTTGCCGGTTTTATCGCAAACAGCCGCTGGCGGCAGGTTCCCATTCATCGTGTCGGCGTAGTTGATTGTTGCCAGGGCGATTTGCTTGAGATTGTTGGCTGAAGTTATGACCGCCATCGCCGCTTCTATTCTTTCTTTGGTTGCGAAATACGCGCTGGCGAATGGCAGGTCAGTTGAGAGCGATGCGGTCAACTGTGTCTCGTTCCCAAGTGTCGAGAACTTGGCTCCTTTGATCGCCGAGGAAGTTGCCTTCATCACGGTAAGGAGATCCTTGAAGGACGGCTTCTTGGCGGCTTCGCTTTCCACTTCCTTGAGTTCCTCACTAAACTCTTCCTGAAACAGACCCAGAAGTGTACCAAGCGCTTTCTCGCATTCCACGGCCTGACCCGCGGTGCCGGTCTTCACTCGCACATCGAGATCGAACGACTTACCCAGGTCGAGGATCGCAGTTACCGAGACTGCTTTGAACAGTGGCTGGAACGGACGAACCTGCGGAGGTATATCATCGCCACGGAGGATGTCCGGGTAACTCGCCGGGGTCATCCCCGCAACGATGGCGTGCT
>DASZJS010000632.1:0-4069 GCA_035947935.1 Gemmata sp.
CAGATGAAGGCAGAGGCGTACACATCTGGGCTTTCGCCCTTGCTATATCCTGGCCGATTGACTTTCCACACTTCGCGCCCGGTTGATGCATCCAGAGCGAGCAAGAGTTGCGCGTTTCTATGCATCACCTGAAGATAGAGCTTGTCCTTATAAAGCACCGGTGTCCAGTGGCACCCGAACTGGATGCCAAACTTTCCATACTTTTGCAGGTCGAGATCCCAAACCCCCTTGCCATCTAGTGTGAAGCAAACGAGCTTTCCACTGCCTGCGAACGTCCAGACATATTTGCCATCCGTGGAACACGATGCCGAGGCTTCGTTTCCTTCATCACCACGTCCTGATTTTCCTCCCCCGATGGGTGAGATTGTCTGTCTCCATTTCTCCTTTCCATCGGTCCCAATGCATAACAGAACTACAGCAGCATCTTCGACAGATGTAATGAAAATCTTGTCGCCCCAAACGCACGGGGTGGATGCCCCCCGGCCTCCCATCGGAACTTTCCACAGGATATTTTGGTCCGGACCCCACTCGATGGGGAGATTCTTTTCGGTAGAGTGCCCATCGTTCTTGGGACCGCGCCACTGAGTCCAGTTGTCGGCGGAAGCGGGAACAGCGAGGATGGCGAGCAGTGAGAAGAGCAACAAGATACGGGTCACGGGAGGAGACTCCGGCAGGCGAGAGAGGCGGGTGTGTATGAAATGAAGTTAGCGAAAAGTGACCCGATACGCAACAATCTACCTGCTTGTGTCACTCCATGAATTGGGACGTGAGTGGGGAATCCTGAAATGCCTGGAAGACCCGATCCTTGAAAACTTCCTTCGGCACCAGCACATCAACACCGTTCCAGGTTCGCACCGCCGAAACCGGAGCTTTACTGGAAGTCGAGGTCTGCTGTCGTTACAACAAGTTCATGTGTCCGCGTTTCCGACGATAGCCGGGAGAATGTCCGTGGGGCTTGTGGTACAGAAGTACGGGGGATCGAGCCTGAAGGATACCGAGCGTGTCATGGAGGCCGCTCGTAAGGCCATCCGGGCGAAACATGCTGGGAATCACGTCATCGTGATTGTCTCCGCACAGGGAAGTACAACCGATGACCTGATTGCGAAGGCCACCGAAATCACGGCAACTCCTTCGGCTCGCGAGATGGATATGCTTCTCGCGACGGGTGAGCAGGTTTCCATCGCCCTCTCCGCGATGGCGATTCAGGAACTTGGTGAGAAAGCAGTCAGCTTTACCGGACCGCAGATCGGAATCGTCACCGATAGTACACATCGCAAGGCACGCATAAAATCGATCGACACCCGGCGACTTCGTGAGGCTCTCGATGGTGGGAGCATCGTTGTCCTCGCCGGGTTTCAGGGAATGGATGAGCAATACGACATCACGACCCTGGGGCGAGGCGGCTCTGATACTACTGCTGTCGCAATTGCCGCGGCGATGAAGCTTGCTGGGTATGAAGTGACGTGCGAGATTTTTACCGATGTGGATGGAGTCTACACGACCGATCCTCGCGTTGTTCCAAATGCCCGAAAAATGGATGCCATCAGTTACGATGAAATGCTGGAGATGGCGAGCATGGGTGCGGGTGTGATGCACTCCCGAAGTATCGAGTTTGCCAAGAAATACGATGTGCCGCTGATGGTGCGGAATTCCCGGTCGGATGCGATCGGAACCTGGATCGTTCCCGAAGCGGAATGGATGAGCGAGTTCCCGGTTTGTGGGGCGGCTTTGGCGACAGATGAGGCCCGACTGGTGTTGGAGGGCGTCCCAGATCGGCCTGGAGTGAGCCATCGCGTTTTTGCCGGGCTAGCCGAGGCAAACGTGGCAGTTGACATGATCGCTCAGAGCGTTGGAACAGGAGGTAAAGCAACCATTGGTTTCACAGTGCTGAACACGGATCTGGAGAAAACCAAAAAGACGCTCGCGCCGACCGTCGCCGATCTTGGTGCCACTCTGCGGGAGACAGGAAAAGTCAGCAAGGTTTCCGTGGTCGGGGCTGGGATGAGGACGGTATCGGGTGTGGCTGAGCGAATGTTCCAAGCCCTCGCGACGGAGGGGGTGAACATGAAAATGATCACCACCGGGGACATCAAGATCAGCGTACTGGTCGAGGAGGATCCACCTGGCGAAGACGAGTCGAGTGGGGCAGGGCGACAACCCGATTTGCCCGCTGGCGAACCGGTCAAGAAGGTTCACCTGGAGAGCCGGAAGGCAGTTCGCGGACGAAAAGCTCTCCGGGCTGTCCACACCGCCTTTGGTTTAGCGAACCCGCGCAAGGGAGCAGGTGTCCCAGCAGAGCAGGGCGGCATGAATGCTTTCAAGCCACGCCCTAACCCATTCGTGGTGCCGGGTGCGAAAGATCGCGAAGTTGCCGTCTCTCGACTTGATGGAATGGAGGACATCCTCGTCAGCGGCGTTCATCTGAATACGGAGCAGAGTCGGATTACCATTCACGATCTCCCGGATTTACCGGGGAACTGCTCGAGAGTGTTCAACGCCGTTGCAACGGGTGGGATTGTTGTGGACA
Organism: Gemmata sp.; assembly: GCA_035947935.1. Classification (GTDB taxonomy): domain Bacteria; phylum Planctomycetota; class Planctomycetia; order Gemmatales; family Gemmataceae; genus Gemmata. The sequence goes on from DASZJS010000632.1 coordinate 2,528, forward strand.
TGATCGTTCAAAATCTGACTGGCCCAGCGAAGGCAGAGTTATCGTTCACGGTGCCTCGTGCAGATCTAACGCGGGCGCTGAAGCGAACGCAGGATGTCGTTCAACAGATCGATCCCGGCTGCCGAGTGGTTGGCGATGCGGATGTAGCTGTCTTGTTCGTGTTGGGAGTGGGGATGAGGACTCACACCGGAGTTGCGCGGACGATGTTTGGGGCACTGGCGGCCCGGGGGATCAACATCGGGATGATCAACACGAGCGAGGTGTGTGTTGGTGTGGTTGTGGAGAATGCCCGTGGTGAAGAAGCGTTGGGATGTTTGAGAGATGCTTTCCGGCTCTGATGTGTTGAATCTCGATCACACTGGGGAGAAGTGGAGGGCTTTCCGACTTGCGAATGCCGCGGTATAGTGCATGACATGGAGAGGTGCCGGAGTGGTTGATCGGGACGGTCTCGAAAACCGTTTATGCCGAAAGGCATACGAGGGTTCGAATCCCTCCCTCTCCGCCTAGAAGTGCCTGCGAGTCGCTAGATTTGCAGGCACTTCTGTTATTACTCATCCTCGCTTACGCTTCAGAGGAATAGTGACCAAGTGTGCCCTAAATTCCCCAGGAATCCCCCGCTGAGGTGTATCCCGGGGTGTATCCCGATCTGGGGACTGGCCGCCCATATTGGGCAAGGAAAGCAATGTTCCCAAAATTACGAGGAGACCAAGGGCTACTCCCTCTAATTCCTCCCGCTTCATCTTTGCCAATGGACTCCCTGTTGCTTTGCCCGGCATCCGGAGCCGGTCCACGGCCTCGTTGAGAGCTTGGTTGCCGACATGGGTGTACGTGTTGAGCGTCAAACGCGGGTCGGTGTGGCGAACGAGAGTCTGAAGTTCCTTTGTTCCTGTGCCCACCGCGGCGAGCGCTGATGAGTAGGTGTGTCGAAGCGCATGGAAGTCGGCATAGGCTTTACCATTCACCGTTTCGATACCGTAGGGGATACCGGCTGCCGCCAGATCCACACGCATGAGTTCCGAGCCGAAAGCCTTCCACTGTCCCGGCCAGATGGGTTTGTCTCCCAACTGGCCGAAACCAACCGGTGCCCCCTGGACGAGTACGGGACCGCCGCCGGCGACGAGACGGGCACGATCAGCTCGGACCGCGGCATTCACTAATGCCCAGCCCCAAATATAAGCTTGGTGCCCCAACTCCTCAACATTGTCAAGCGGCATGGGCTGCTTCTCGGTTGAAGGTAATGCAATCCGAGTTTAGGCGGTCTCAGTCGTCCGCCAAGTCAATTGTCGGAGATATGTCAGGCTGCCGCCTTCTTCGTCGGCTCCACCTCCTGTCCGAGCACCCGAAACCCGCGACCTCGCTTATACAGTCCTATCTCTTCATCGATTGCCAGGAAGCCCTGCTCTAGGGTTCTTAATTCATGAAACTCATTGTGATTGAGTCAAGTTTACGCGACCAGTTGGTTTTCCGCCAAATACTGTTCGATGGCTTCGTCGAGTTGGTCGAATCGGCGACGCAAGGTGGTTTCCTGACCCATCTCCTTGG
>DASZJS010000633.1:0-4958 GCA_035947935.1 Gemmata sp.
AGGTCTTCCGCAGAGAGAAATGCAAAGAGTTCCACGGTGTATCTCCGAATGATTTCGTCCTTGGATTTCGTTCTTGGATTTCGTTCTTAGTCCTTCGTCCCTCGTGAGAACATTCCATCGTTTCGTTCTCTTCCCGAAGGACGAGGGACTAAATCTAAGGGCGAACCAAACTATACTTTGATATCGATGATCTTTTTGATCGCGTAAGCACCGACCAGCACGAGGACAACCGCAGCAATCGACATCTTGATGCCCATGGGGTCGGTCCACAGCAGTTCGATGTAGTCAGGCTTCATCCAGAGCATAAGGAAGAACAGCCCGATAGGCATTGCAATCAGCACGATACCTGACAATCGACCTTCGGCCGTCAGAGCCTTCACCTGTCCGAGAATCTTGAACCGTTCTCGAATCACATGCCCGATCCGGTCCAGAATTTCGGCCAAGTCACCACCTGTTTGTCGCTGGATGGCAACGCTGGTCACGAAGAACCGGAGATCGAGATTCGGCACGCGGTCGCACATTCCCTTAAGAGCATCCTCAAGAGGGATACCCAGGTTCTGCTCGTCGTAAACGCGGGCGAATTCCTTGGAGATTGGAGCTGGCATCTCTTCGGCAACCACATGCATCCCAGCTGCCAACGAGTGTCCGGCACGGAGTGCTCGAGCAACCAGTTCCATCGCATCCGGGAGCTGGGAAGCAAACTTTTTCAAGCGGTTCGCACGCTTGGTCCACAACCATACCCACGGGAGACAGAAGAAGATCACAGCGGACAGTGGAACCACATAGACGTTCACCAGCCAGACACACACTGCAGAGCTGAAGACACTGAGCGCCAGCGAAATACCGAAGAGGACACTTGGCTTGATGTTGCAATCGGCCTGCTCGAACACCGTGGTGAGATTGAAAAAGCCCGGTGTGAGCCGATCGAGCAGCGTTTGCTTGTCGGCTTCCTGAATCGCCTGCTTCAGGAGCATGTCGGCGGATGAATCCTTGCGGATGTTCCGCCCGACCAACGCATCCAAGCGGTCGGCAGCTGCTCCTTCCGAATCCTTACGGAGGGCCATGTAGAGCATCACCACCATGGCAATGACCAGACCACCGACCAGGATAGGAAGCAACAGAGGGTCCATGCGAGTTCACCTGACAAAGGATGCCTGCGGGGCCACAGCCCCACGAGTGTTCGAGTCCAACCCTCCCTGGCCGCGTTGTCTTGCCTCGCATCCCGCGAGACGGTTTAAGCAGTTCAAAATCCGCAATGGAAAGCCGACGTTCGGCGTCGCTCACATTTCATTCTTCATTCCTGCGTGGGGGTCAGTCCCTCATCAGGATTCGCTCGGCGAACATATTCGAAGGCAGTTTGACGCCCTTGGACTCAAGTCGGTTGATGAAAGTCGGACGGACGCCAGTTGCTTCAAACTGACCGTAGGCCCGGCCATTCTGATCGATCCCGACCTGCTTGTATCGGAACACTTCCTGCATGATGATAATGTCCTGCTCCATATTCATGACTTCGGTGATGCTGGTGATCTTCCTCGGCCCACCCTGGAGGCGGTTTGCCTGAATGACCAGGTCGAGAGCGGAGGAAATCTGTTGTCGCATCGCTTTCACGGGGAGTTCAAACCCGCCCATCATGATCATCGTTTCCAACCGAGTGAGTGCTTCCCGCGGCGTATTGGCGTGCAGCGTGGCAAGCGAACCACCGTGACCGGTATTCATCGCCTGGAGCATGTCGAGCGATTCCGAACCACGCACCTCACCGATGATGATCCGTTCCGGTCGCATACGCAGGGCATTTCGCACGCAGTCCCGGGTACTCACTGAACCCTTGCCTTCAATATTCGGTGGGCGCGTCTCCAGCCGCACAACGTGATCTTGCTGCAATTGCAATTCGGCTGCATCCTCAATGGTCACGACCCGCTCATCGCCCGGGATGAAGCTGGAGAGCGTATTGAGCAGTGTGGTTTTACCGCAACCTGTTCCGCCGCTGATGAGAACATTGAGTCGGGCCTTGATACAAGCTTCCATCAGCATCGCCATTTCGGGAGTAAACGCCTTGTAGTTCAGCAGGTCTTCGAGTTTCAGCGGATTGGCACCGAAGCGCCGGATGCTAAGGCTCGGGCCATCCAGGGCGATCGGCGGAATCACCGCGTTAACGCGCGAACCATCCGGAAGACGCGCATCCACCATCGGGCTCGTTTCATCGACTCGCCGACCGATCTTCGACACGATGCGATCGATGATCTGGAGCAAGTGGTCGTTGTCCCGAAACTTAACGTCCGTCTTCTCCAGTTTCCCACGCCGCTCGACGTAAACCTTGTGTGGACCATTCACCAGGATGTCGCTGATCGTTGGATCCTTCAGCAGGATTTCGAGCGGGCCGAATCCCAACGTCTCATCGAGAACTTCCTCGATCAGCTTTTCCCGCTCGATCCGGTTCAGGAGCGGGTTTTCCGTGTCGCACAGGTGTTCGATCACGCGGCGAATATCTCGCCGCATCGCTTCGCTGGACAAATCCCGGACTCGTGTAAAATCGAGTCGCTCGACCAGTTTGGAGTGAATCTGTCGCTTCAGTTCATCGTAATTCTTCCCGCTGTTGCCAGTGCTTCCGCCCATGCTCGGGCTCGACAGCCGCGAGATGCTGCTGCCACCACTACTGTGGTTGCTCAAGTTGTTGAGCTTCGAAATCCCTTGTTGAAGCCGCGACATCGCTTACTCCATAGGTCAATCATTGCTTGCGTATCATTCGGGAAGCGAAAAATCTTCCAGAAGTTCACCTTCCTGGCAATCTTTAGCGTTTGCTAAACAAACCCCATCCCTTACTTTCGCGGATATCGCTGGTCGGTTTCCCGTAGAGAGCCTGTGCGAGTCCGTAAATGCTCTGCTGTACTCGGCTCTTCGGTGCATGTTTAACCAGTGGATGGCCAGCCACACGCGCACCGATCACCGACTTCGGGTCGTTCGGGATCTGCCAGAAGATCGGTTTTCCGATGACCTCCTCGGCCTTCTTCAAACTGATCCCTTCCTCCACCGTGTCTGCACCCTGACGGTTGATGACCACCCGCACCTTGTCCGAGAGGTTCTCTTCGCCACCCAGACAGTGAACCAGGCGAACGACGTTTCGTAGACTGGACAACTCAAGTTGGGCGACAAGCATGATCTGGTCGGCCATTCGAAGAGCCATCAAGTCAGTTGGAAGCAGGCACTTACTCAAATCCAAAATAAGGTGTGTATAGCTGATCTTGAGCAGGTTCAGGACGCGCTCAACATGCTGCTCGTGGATAACACCCACTTCGGAAATTTCCAGAGGATGACGCAGAATCGAGAGCCCAGTCGCTTCGTGTTTGGCCATCGCCCGGCGGAGAAAGTTCATATCCAGGCGTTCAATATTCCGAGCCAGATCGGCGATGCTGATGTTTTCCAGACCGTTCACTTCAAGTGCGATATCCGCATCTCCGAGCGTCAAATCCAGGTCAATCAAGGCCACGGCGTTAGTCGGATCCGCAGCCAGCGTGGCAGCGAGGTTGACCGCAATCGTGGTTGTTCCGACTCCTCCCCTGGAACCTAGAACGGCAATCACCGAGGAGGCTCCGGACTGGCGGGACATGCTTCCCTGGGAAGCTTCCGTCCCACCGTATTCCCCCAAGGCCCGACGCAAGGCAGCAAGCATATCCTCGAGCCCCACCGGGTGGGTGAGGAAGTACTTGGCTCCTTTTTGGAGCGACTGGAGGAGAGCCTGGTGGTCGTGGCTAATCGTGAGGATTGGAAGTTTCGGGTGTTCCACCGACAACTGACCAATCATCTGGAGAGCGCGATTTTTATCTGAATCCAGGGCGACGATTGCGAGATCCGGGGGCGACTTGCCAATCACATCGAAGAAATACTCGTACCGCGCGCATTCGGCTTCAAGCCATACAAAATCCACACCGAGCAGGAGCGTTCGGAGGGACTCTCGGGTCGATTCGGTCGGGTCTACGATCGCGACACGTTGCATGGCCACCACCTGGTCTGTTGTGTTGCGCGCTGTGTGTCGGCTCGGGTTTGCCGTCTGCCCCAGTCACGCGGGGCGAAAATCATTCGACCAGGTTCCAGAGTTTCCCCAACCGCTTTCGCGGTTGGGGTTGGGGTTGTGAACTCGGAACTCAACCGTTCATTCTGTCCGTTCAGTTCCGCGGAACATCGGGGACAATAATCACTGGCGGCGGACCAACCGGATAGGTACCCGGGAGTGGTTCAGCCATTCCTCCAGCTCCATTCACAGGAGAACCAGGTACCACCGGTGGCACTGTCCCCCCCGAAGGCAATTGGGGGATTGGTGGAAGCGTGGCTGGGATGCTACTCATTCCTGGGGATGCTGGGGGGCCACCATTCGGATACCCCGTCGCTGGGGCACATCCTTTGTTCTGCCCGTTGCACACACCACCCACGCATGGGAAAATCGCCGCAGTCGGGTCGCACTTATACGCGGCGTTGTAGCATCGCCCGTTCCAAACTTTCCGTTGGCCACGCGGAGCCTCCAGAATGTTTTCCAAGAATAGCTCATAATCGTCCGGGTTGCGGGTTTCTCTGCCCGCAACTCGTTTGGGCACCTGATCGCAATTCATCGGACCAACAAGCCGCGGCGTTACCATAATCACCAATTCGCTCTCGGTTTGCTGGTGATTGACGGTGCTGAACGCCACTCCAAGAAACGGCAAGTCGCCGAGAACTGGAACTTTGGACGATGAGGCCTGCACGCTGTTCTGAATCAAGCCGCCGATTGCGTAGGTCTGGCCCGATTCGAGCATGACAGTCACTCGAACGTTTTGTTCCGTGAAACCAGGACTTTGAGCCCCACCCACTGTGATTCCAAGAGCCTGACTGACGGCGGTGATCCGTGGATTAATTTCCAGCCAGATCATTCCGTTGCCGTAGACGATCGGGGTAACGTCGAGTTCCGTGCCGAACGGAACCAACTGGAC
>DASZJS010000634.1:0-4743 GCA_035947935.1 Gemmata sp.
GATGCTGCCTTCACCAACTTCAGTAAGGCCGTCGCGCTTAACCCCCGATGTGTGCGACTCCTCCTTCGACGCGCCACCGCGTACTTCGCCTGCAGCCGGTTTGGCGAGGCAGAGACCGACCTGAGGGAGGCTCTGGTGCGGGAGCCGGGGACTGTTGAGCTGCTGTGCCTGCGCGGGAAATTGCGGCTCACTAACGGGAGTCTGGACCTCGCACTCCTCGACTACGAGGAAGCCGCCCGGTTGGACCCAAACCTCGCCTCGGTACACTACGGTCGGGGGCAGGTCTACCTGGCGGGCGGCTACCCCGACGAGGCCGCAGCCTGCTACACCCAGGCGATCGAGTGTGCTCCCGACGCGGTCGAAGGTTACTTCGAACGCGGCCGCTGTCTCCTCCGCGCACATCGGTTCGAGGAAGCACTGACGGACGCCACCCGGGCTATAGAACTCGACCCGTCCAACCCCGACCCCCGTCGGCTCCGAACCGAAGTGGCCCTCCGGACGGAGAGGCTCGATGATGCCGCCATTGACGTTGCTGAACTCGCCCGACTTACCCCCAACCACCCCCAGGTGCATTACCTGCGGGGCAAGCTGGAATACCGTCGTGAGCGGTTCGAGGCGGCACTCGAAGAACTGACGGTGGCTGTGACAATGTGTCCGACCTACGGTGATGCTCTTGGTGCCCGCGGGGGCGTTTTCCGGGCACTGGAACGACACGCCGAGGCGCTCGCCGACTTGGCTGCCGCGGCCCAACACAACCCGCGGTACGCAGCTGAATACCTCGTTCAACGTGGGATCGTGAGCGGGAGCCGCGGCGAGTTCGACCTGGCACTTGCCGACCTCGTCGTTGCACTCCAGATCAACCCGGGGAAAAGCTCGGCACTCCGAGCGCGGGAGAGAGTGCTGAGCCAACGAGACTCTAGCCCACCAGTGCCGCGTGAAAACCCAAGCCACCGGTCCAACCCGGCGGACGACACGATGTCGGGGACTGGGTTGGTCCCCGCACTGCGAGTGGTTGCGTCTCCGAAAGCGACCAAGCCAACAGCTTCGGCGACAGCACCCGCTCCTGCCGCTCGGCCGGCTGGAGCGGCAGCTTCCACCCCTGCTGTCCCAGCTTCACCGGACCGGTCGGTAGTCCCGGCCTCTCATGCCCTAGAGGCCCGGTCGGCAACTCCGCGACCACCAGCCGTTCTCACCGTTGTCCACGACGCCGAGCCGGAGAATGAGTTCGAGTTCGAAACTAAAACCGATTTAGCCCAGGCGACCGAGCCCGGGTTAACCGCGACCGATCTGGAGACAATCTCGGACGACTTCCTCGTGTTGGACTTGGAGGTCGAATCTTCCGCCGGCGATGAGCCCCCGGCGGTAGCGGCGAGAGTGAAGACCCAGCCAACGCCACCGAAATCCCCGCCGTTCGAACTCGTCAAGCCCGTCGATCCACCCAGAACAGAGAAAACGCGGCCGATCCCTCCAAAGTCTCAATCGTCTGCACCCACTAAGTACGCTGAACCACCGAGACCGACGCCCCAGCCATTGCCGAACACTTACCAGCCAGATGAATATCGGCAGAAGGGTATTGTGGGGAAGTACGGTAAAATCGTGCTGCTCCCGACCGGCCTTGTCGTGATCGTCGGCCTGATCCTCGCATCTGTCTTGGGTGACCCCAAGAAAGTCAACAGCGCGACCACTGTCGACGACGGATTTAAGGTCAGCCACAAACTTACCGCCGATGAGTACTGGAAGCAATTTGCCAAGGACAACCGCGCCGCGAACGTCAAGTTCAACGAGCTCTTTGTCGAGGTGACTGGCAAGATCAAGCAAGTCAACTCAGACCCTTCCAAGAACACAATCCTCCTGGAGACATCAGCAAACACCCTCGGAATCGAATGTCAGTTTGCGTCGAAAGACGCACTCGAAGGCGTCACGGTAGGCGATCAAGTCGTGGTCGTGGGGTTGGGCACTACCCGGCCTAAGCTGAATACGGACGTGGTTCTCATGAAGTGTCGATTTCGGCGATGAGTCGTCTTCTGACCGCTCCAATCCACAAATCGAAAAGGGGTGTAAGAGTCTTGTCTGCACCCCTTTGACTCTACCAGGCCATCAATCGTTTCGCACGTTCTTCCGTTCTTCCCGAACTCGACAAATGCACGCTTGAACAACAGATTGCTTCTCTTCAACGACAACTCGCCGACCTCAATGCCTAACGGGACCGATTACACATCGTCGCTACTTCGGATCGGCAGTAATTCGTCTTGCGCCGGCGGTGCCTCGTGATTCCCCGTAGCGTTGCTGTCCGCGCGAACACGCTATAGTGCTATCATTCTCATCACAAGGGGATGGGAGGATGCTTTTCTCTAATCGCTCGCCATACGCATCCTTACTCATCGAGACATTATTGCGAGGACGGTTAATGAATCGCCATATTTCGATTGTGTTCCTCATCCTTATCGTGCTGGGCATTCTGGTGTTCCTTCGCTACAGCCCAGAGCTTCCCCCACGGTCCAATAACGATACCAAGGAACCAGAGCCCCTCGTCTATGAGCCGCGCCATCCCATTGAAACCAGCGGGATTCTCTTTGTCTTCGCCAGCATAGAGCCCTGGGGTCCCAATGCATCACTTGAGGAATATGCCGCCAAGTACACGCGAGCCATCCCTCGAGGTCTGGAGGCCATGGACCAGCAGCTCGTTATGGGGCTTCAGCCGATAGAAGATGTCTTGATGACAAAAGCAGCCTTCCTTAATGCACGGGGCGACCCCGCCGCGGCATATCAGGTACTCAAGGATCTGGAGGAGGCGATCAAAGGCACCAACCGGGAGGCGGAGTGGCTCTACACAATCATTCACCACAAGGGCGTGACTGCATTGCGCATGGGGGAGAACGACAATTGCGTTCTGTGTCGCGGTGAAAGCGCGTGCATTTTTCCAATTTCTCCAACCGCAGTCCACACCAACCAGACTGGCTCCCGCCTGGCGATCGAACATTTCAGCGACTATCTCCGACGGTTCCCCGACGACCTCGAAGTGAAATGGTTGCTCAACCTGGCACACATGACCCTGGGCGAGCATCCCGCCAAGGTCGATCCACATCACCGACTGCTGCTGGATGCGTTCTGCAAGTCGGAGTTCGATGTCGGCCAGTTTCGCGACATCAGCCACGACGTCGGGCTTACCCGATTTAACTATTCCGGTGGCGGCATCATGGAAGACTTCGACAACGACGACTTGCTTGATCTCGTCGTCACCGGATGGGCTCCCAACGAACCGATGGCCTTCTATCGCAACAAGGGAGACGGGACGTTCGAGGACCGGACCAAGGCAGCGGGTCTGGAGAAACAGTTGGGCGGGCTCTACTGCGTCCAAACCGATTACAACAACGATGGGCACCTGGACATCTTCATTCCTCGCGGATCATGGCTGCCCGTTAATCTGCCCCAGCGACCGAGCTTGCTGAGGAACAACGGCGACGGCACGTTCACCGATGTCACACGCGAGGCCGGCTTGCTGGCTCCGACCAACTCGACCAGTGCTACCTGGGCAGATTACGACAACGACGGCTTTCTCGACCTGTTCGTCTGCTGCCAGCGCCAACCTTGCCTGCTCTACCGCAACAAGGGCGATGGGACGTTCGAGGAGGTGGCTGCGCGCGCCGGTCTTGGCAACCTAATTGGCTGCCTGGGCGCTGCGTGGATCGACTTCGACAACGATGGCTACCCCGATCTTTTTGTAAACATCGATGGAAGCATTGCGGGAGGGGCCCGCCCGGCTATATCGCAACAACCGCAATGGCACCTTTACCGATGTCACCCGAGAAATGGGTATTGATGGGCCAACCAAAGGTTTCTCGTGCTGGGCGTTCGACTTCGACAACGACGGCTGGCTCGATATCTTTGCCACATCCTTCGACCACACCCTGGAGGATGTGGTCAAGGGACTGATGGACCAACCGCACAACCTGCCAAAAGCGAAGCTCTATCGCAACCTCAAGGGCAAAGGTTTCCAGGATGTGACCAAAGAGGCGGGCCTGGATAAAGTTTACTCTCCGATGGGGAGCAACTTTGGCGACCTCACCAACGATGGCTACCTCGACTTCTACCTGGGCACCGGCGATCCGCAAATATCCATGTTGGTCCCCAACCGCCTGTTCAAGAACGTCGCCGGTAAGCGGTTCGCTGAGATCACAACGTCGTCGCGGACGGGGCATCTGCAAAAGGGACACAGCGTGGCCATTGGCGACTGGGACCGCAACGGCACGGCGGACCTCTTCATCCAGACAGGAGGGGCTATTGAAGGCGATCGGTATCACAACGTGCTATTCCAGAACCCCGGTCAGGGGAACAACTGGCTGAATGTCAAGTTAATCGGTGGGCAGACGGCGGACGGGGACGGCAAGAAAACCAACCGGGCAGCGATCGGGGCACGCATCAAAGTGGTGACAGCTGGGGAACACCCCTTGACCGTTCACCGTCATGTTTCTTCGGGCAGCAGTTTCGGGGCCAACCCACTGGAACAGCACATCGGTTTGGGAAAGGCGGACCGCGTGGAGCTGCTGGAGATCTATTGGCCGACCAGCGGCACGACGCAAGTCTTCCACGACATTGCCGTCAACCAGGGCATCGCGGTCACGGAGTTCGCGAAGGAATATCGGACACGTGCGTGGAAACCTATCGCTCTACCGAAATGATTACCGGTATGCCAGGAGACGAAAGGGATAAACGAAATACGTGCACGTTCGTTTTGCAATTCGT
>DASZJS010000635.1:0-7826 GCA_035947935.1 Gemmata sp.
TCGGAGAACTGATCTACGAGGAAGTCTGCCTTCGTCGGGAGCGTGGTCAGGCCGGCTGTTCCAGCGAGGTTCTCCGGCGTTTCCCAAAGTGGGCGGATCAACTCCGGGTTTTGCTTGAGGTTCGGGATACCCTCGAAATCGATGTCGAGCCGACATTTCCATCGGCTGGCGAGTTGGTGGGTGAATTTCAACTCTTGAATGAACTCGGTCGTGGCCTTCGAGGACGGGTGTTTCTCGCCCGGCAGATCCCGCTTTCGGATCGCCTGGTGGTGGTGAAATTCACGCCACGAACGGGAGTGGCCGAACACCGAACACTGGCCCGACTCCAGCACACCAACATCGTCCCGCTTTACGCTGCACTGGATGATGGCAGCCGTATGTTGCGGATCCTGTGCATGCCCTACTTTGGCGGGTCCACGCTGGCGGCAGCACTCGGCCAACTCCGCCGTATCCCACCCACAGAGCGAAGGACTGTCGATTTGTGGAAGGCCGTCATTTCGGGCCCAGGAAACGGCATCGATGGCGAGGGGTACGGTGAATCGCCGCGGTGGCCCGATCCTGGCTATATCGAGGCCGTGTGTCGGATAGGAGCATGTTTGGCCGATGCGCTCCAGTTCGCACACGATCATCAACTCCTTCACATGGATGTAAAACCCTCCAACATACTGCTCACAGCCGATGGGCAACCGATGCTCCTCGATTTCCACCTCGCTCGGGCACCGATGCCGGCCGGTGGATCTGCACCTGCAACGCTCGGCGGCACTGACCCATATCTATCGCCGGAGCATCGGGCCGCGCTCTATGCCGTTCGGTTCGGGCATCCGCTCTCCAAGGCAATCGATGCCAGATCCGACCTCTACTCGCTCGGTATGGTCTTGTACGAGGCACTCTCCGGCGACAATCCCGGGGAGGATCCTCGTCCGTTAAGAGAGTGCAACCCATGGGTGAGTTTGGGCCTATCCGACATTGTTGCTTGCTGCCTTGCTCCATGTCCCGAAGATCGTTACGCATCAACGGCGGCTTTGGCTGATGATCTTCGGAGACATCTCGACGATCTCCCCCTCCGCGGGGTCCGGAATCGGAACTTGGCAGAACAGTGGAGTAAATGGCGACGACGACGACCGCACGCCCTCGGAGTATTCGGGACAGTCGCCTTGCTTCTCCTTACTGCCTTACTGCTGATAGGGTATGTCGGTCATCGTGGTCGTCAGGGAGAGCGAGCGCTTATGGAAGGAGAGGAAGAACTTATTCGAGGGGAATACGCCGCGGCACGCGGCACGTTCCGAAGAGGGCTGACGGTGGCTGGAGATCTTCCCCTCTACACGAAGCTAGTAGCCAAGCTTAACGGGGGATTGCGGCGAGCTGAACGAGCGGAGGTTGCAGGCGAATTACACACAGTCGCCAATGGGTTGCGAGGTCTTTCCATTGCTGAATCCGCCCCTCATGATGACTTGGCAGCGAGCGAACGCTCCGTCCGCCGATTATTGGGACGTCGCGAACAGTTGTTCGAGTTGGTCAGTCCGGACCTCCCAGTGACGATCCGCCGACAGGCTCGTGAGGATCTCGTCGATCTCGTCATCCTCTGGTCACACCTCTTGGTCCAGCTTGCACCACCAATGGGGGTAGATGAAGCTCGCCGAGAGGGGTTGCAATTGCTGGGCCATATGGAGGGCGATCTTGGCCCCACGGCGGCATTGTGTCTGGAGCGTGCGGCGTTGGCTGACACGATCGGGTTGGTTTCCGAAGCCACCAATGCCAGACAACGCGCGGCCGAAACTCAAATTGCTTCGGCATGGGAACATGCTGCTCTTGGGCGCTATTATCTCCGCCGCGATCCGACGCGAGCTCGGATCGAATTCGAGCGAGCCGTGGAACTCGACCCTCATGACTTCTGGGCACAACTCTCACTTGGCCGTTGTGCGCTGAGTCTTGGTCACCTGGACGACTCAGTGATCGCGTTCTCGGTGTGTATTGCACTGGAACCGAGCAACTCGATTGGTTACTTCCACCGCGGCCTGGCTCATGCAAAACTCAAACATCTTGACCTAGCTCTCAAGGATCTCGACCGGGCACTTGCTCTCAATCCCGCGAACTCTCAGGGCCAGGCGATCCGAGAGACACTCCGACGATTACCGTGAGAATCTGGAGATCGGTCCAGCTCCCCGCGTGGTCATCGCGAGTTCGGTATTAAATGCCCGCCGTCTCCTGTCGCCCGCTCCAAGAAAACAGCAATAGTGCGCTCGTTTTCCCGCCACAATCCGATTCTTCCTATGAGGGACGGATTGCCATCATGCTGAGGCGAAGCCCAGAGGCTATCCGTTACACCATCAAAACTTTGACCGGAGAAACCCGGATCACGCATTGTTCCAGACAGCATACGTACCACTTTCCGCCGATGCCAAGGAACAGATTGTCAGTTCCATGAACACCAAACACACCGACAAACTCACGGGGGATACTGTGGCTACCATTGCGAGTGGATTCGGTAGGACCCAATCGAGCATGTATCGAGTAATCAACGAGGTGCTGGCGAAGGAACTCGTTGGTCAACCAATCGATTACATCTATAACGCCGCTTTCGATGAGCCTTCACGGGCTGCCGAAATACTAGCTGAGATGCCGGGTCTTACGGAATTTGATGGCAAGCGATCGGGCAAGAAACCGCCAAAAGATGTACCTGTGCACATTGCCCACCTCTATGAGTGGCCGCTCCTCAGCAAGGAACAGGAGCAGCATATGTTCAGGAAGATGAACTTTCTGAAACATCAACTGCATAAGTTCCAGGAATCGCTCGACCGGACCAAGGTCAAGGTGAGCGATCTGATTCGGGTAGAGGAGTTGAAGGAGGCGATCAAGGATTGCCGGGATCTACTCATCAGTTGTAACCAGCGGCTGGTTTATTCGCAGGCCAGACGAAAGCTCGCTCTGGGCGAGAACATCGACGATCTGGTGAGCGATGGCAACATGCCCCTGATAAGGGCGGTCGAGAAGTTTGACTACTCTCGTGGTAACAAGTTCGGTACTTACGCCATCTGGGCCATCATGAAGAACTTCGCGCGATCGATCCCGCATGCGAAGACGCATAAGCAGCGCTACATGACCGGCCACGGCGACCTCTTCAAGGCGAAAGCCCAAGTGCGGACGGACGAGTTAGAGGTATTGGCCGCGGCTGACGCAGCGCGGGCGTTGGTGAACCGATTGCTTGAACACCTCGATGCCCGGACCCGCGAAGTGATCCGGATGCGAACGGGTTTGGATGGCTCGAAGGAAATGACGCTGGAACAGATTGGCCAGCACTTTGGGATTACCAAGGAGCGAGTGCGGCAAATCAACGTCAGAGGCATGAAGCAACTCCGCGAATGGGCCGCAAAGGAGAACATCGAGGTGATGTAAGCGGCTACAAAAACTGAAACAGAACCACCACCTCAGCATGCTTTTCGATCTCGAGGTTCCGAACGAAACACAGTTTTTGATTCTGTGACCTTCTTCGAGTGAAAACTAAGCCGATCCCAGAGGAAGCGCTGGGATCAGCTTAGCCGTCTGTGTAACCGTCCTCGATCTCTATGAGATCATTCGTTTCCAACCTATGAGGTGCAACAATGAAACCGTTCCTAATCGCAACTTTCATGATCCTGTGGCTCGGCCTCGGACCAACCAACAAGGCCCAAGCCCAGATCGTCTATGGGTATTCCGTACCCTTGGACGATGGTGGGGCGGACTCATCCGGCTACAGCCCGGGCGGCTACTTCCCAGGCACCGCTGGCTATTCCGGCATGATGTACCCGTGGGGCTACTACCCAGGCAACTATGGCTCTTCCCGTGGCAGCACTGCCGGCAATAGTCCGTTCAACACCGGAAATTGGAATCGAACGTGGTCCAACCAAACGTTTGGCTCCAATCGGTGGAATGGCTTTAGCCGCGGAAGTGAATCGTTCCAACCGAGCACGTTTATGATCCCGACAGGCATGAATTCCGGGTTTGGCGGCATGACCAGCATGGGGATGCGTCGGCGGTGACCCGACTCGTGAAGTAAGGAGTTGTGTGGAAAGGCAACTACTGTGCTACCTGACAGATCGCCCAGTCGATCAATTCCACTCAAAAAAACTTGGGTATTTGGGGAATAGACTCACACTCCGGTCGGTAAATATAGAATGAGGGGAATTCGACGAACGGCAAACACGTTGCTGAGAAGGGATCCCCGGATTTGGCACCTGATGAGCGAGGGCAGTTCGAACGAGCAACACTGCCTCACCTGGATGCCGCCTACAACCTGGCCCGGTGGTTGACCAAGGACCAGCACGCCGCCGAGGACGTTGTCCAGGAAGCGTTCTATCGGGCTGCGCGGTACTTCGGCAGTTTCCGGGGCGGCGATGGGCGCGCGTGGCTCTTGAGCGTGGTTCGTCGAGCGGCCTTCGACTGGTTGACAAAGCAGCGGGCGCAATTGGCGGTAGTCTTCAACGAAGATACACACGATCGAGGCGATGACTCGTCGAACCCGGCATTTCTGGCCGTCCAAAAGTGCGACCAGGCACTGGTTCGAAAGGCGTTGGAAGAACTGCCTCCGCAGTTGCGCGAAGCGATCGTACTTCGTGAACTTGAGGGAATGAGTTACGAGGAAATCGCCACCGTGACGGAGGTGCCGATTGGCACAGTCATGTCCCGAATCGCACGCGGTCGGCAACAACTTCAAGAGCGGCTTACCGCCCTCTCCGAGGGGGAGGTGATATGAAGTGTCAAGACGTGCAAGGCCTACTGCATCCCTACTCCGATGGTGAGCTGGATTTGGTTCGGCAGCTCGAGATCGAAAAGCATCTGGCCGCTTGCGCTGAATGTACTGAACAGGAGAAACACCTGCGGTCGTTGCGGGCCGTACTTTCCTCCCCGTCACTGTACCACTCGGCCCCAGCTGGACTCCGCGCGCGTATCCAACAAGCCACACCCACAGCCACTTATCGAAAACGGCGATCTGCTTTGCATCTCGCAGCCCTTGCGGCGGGAGTCCTGCTTCTAGTCGGATCGGCCGTGACTTTCGGGATGCTCTTGCCCTTAAGGGCAAGTTCCACTGAAGATCGAATCGCGGAACGCGTTATTGCCGGTCACATCCGTTCGCTCCAGGTCGAACACCTTACAGATGTGGCTTCCTCTGACCGGCACACCGTGAAGCCTTGGTTCCGGGGAAAGCTCGACTTTTCTCCACAAGTCCCCGACTTGACCTCACAAGGGTATACGTTGTTCGGGGGTCGACTGGATTACCTGGTCGATCGACCGGTCGCTGCCTTGGTCTATTACCGCAGGTTACATGCCATTAACGTCTTCACATGGCCCGCGGACAAGGATGAAGAGCAAGCCGGGCGAGGACTCTCCCGTAATGGTTACCACATTCGCTACTGGCAGAAGTCTGGGATGACCTATTGGGCGATCTCCGATCTTAACGACGAGGAGTTCGACGAATTCGTGCGGTTATTTCAAGAGCACTCCTGAATTGCATCACTGAACCGTATCCCATTGCGGCGATGTTTCTCAGGAAGCGGTCATCAACGCATTTAGCCCAATTGCCAGCTTTGGGTTTTCAACATTTCCGTGTGGGCACAGTGTGGAAGAATTGCCCATGTGAGACCAACGCGATAGTGTTTCGAGTTCAACCTGATCAGTGATACAGAATCGTGCCCAACGATAGAGTTCGACAAGATTGAGAAGCAGCCTGAACGCGAGAGTATTGTCACCTGAACGTGATTCAAATCCTGGCAGCCCACCTCGATTGAAATGATCCCGAGCAGAATTTCTTTTGAACTCACCTGCCAGATTCGCACAATAAGCTCCCACCGACGACCACCATCAACCCACAAGTACCACGCATTTTGTGTAAAGCATCATTCCCATACCTCAGTTGCCACACCCGACAAGAGGCATCGTGAGTACTCTCTCGGCCAGCCTCAAACGTCTCGGTTGCTTTCGATGTGATCGTAACCTGGTAGTCCTCAACTCTCGCATCAAAGCCCTCGCGTCGGGTAGCCCCTGGGCGACTTTGAGTCTCCCCGTTCCAAACAGTTTACTCGCCGCAGTGACCAACTCCCACTTTAGTATCCGCGATCGTCCAATGTCCTCGAGAGCAGAGAGTCCCTCTTTTCCCACTCTGCGATGCCCGACATCAATCTTCAAGTGCCCCTGCCTGCTACCCCCAACCGCATCGAGTCACCCCCCAAACTCATCTTTACAGTTTCCACACTCGTGCCGCCTCCCGCGCATGTACCTGGTTCCTTTCTTCATTCATGCTGATTATTTTCCGCGGTCGTTGAGCTGTCGGGGCGTGTTCGGGCAAGGCTGATCCCTGCAGGCTCGCAGCGACAGCGCAACCTAGAAGTCGGTGGCCTCAACCCGGCGTCACCACGCCTGTGTCGCCGACTTGGTCTAAACTCTGGCCAACGTGGGCGAAAGGGTGGCGTCCAGGGGGTTTGCGAGAATGTAACTGGTCGAGATTAAAGTGAAAGGCCATACTTTTTGACGGTGATTAGATCGCCCTCCCTTTTACTTCAACTCCTTCCACAAGAACGTATAGGCCAAGGCGCTCATGAAGGCAGCTTGTTTGTTGTCGGCGGCTGCGCTGTGGCCGCCTTCGATGTTCTCGTAGAACAGCACGTCGTGGCCCATCTCAATCATCTTCGCTGCCATCTTCCGGGCATGGCCGGGGTGGATCCGGTCATCCCGCGTGGAAGTTGTGAACAGCGTCCGGGGGTAGCGGATCAGCCAGGATTGTGCGCTTGGCGAGGATGCCTTCGGCAAATCAACGAACCGGTAGAGACGGATGGCCAGCGGGCCAGTGCCTTATGATTCGCCGACCCGGTCGTGCACGGGTTGTTCGCAGCGTTAGTGTTATTCCGCTTGTTGCCACGGGGTTTTTCCAACCGCGAACTGCGGGAACAATGGGCATCCCTAATGGGGAAATCGCCCGAGTCTATTACCCCCGGGCAGATGAGTTATCATTTGCGACGACTTCGCCTGCATGGCTTGATCGAACGTGTCCGTGGAAGCCACCGCTATTTAGTCACCGAGAGTGGCTGGCGAAGCATCTTGTTCTGCACGCGGGTATGCAACCGCGTTTTGCGTCCGGGTTTGGCCGAGGTGATGGCCGAGAAAACGGAGAGTGCGTCCAAGTTACGCCGAGAGTTCGATCGCTTGGATGAAGCAATTGGCGAGATGCTGGAAGCCAATGGCTTGTCGCATGAAACTTGACTCATGCACTATAACTTTTTCGGCTCAAGGACTCTAGCGGTTCTCTTTTTCTGGTGGCCATCTCTCTGACATTGTTCCGATTTGTTCCCACACTATCCTCACACCATTACCAAATCAAACGCACATTCTTGAATAGCCTTCATTGTGATGCACTCTATGGAGTACGGGCATAGCTAAACCTTGGCCTGAATTGGCGGAGGCCCCCGAACCACCGCGTGGCCCTTCACCCTCGCCTGGGCCACCAGATGTTCTCCGGAGGGCGCATAGATGACCGAAGTTCCCGCCCGTGCGTCTACACAACCGACAGTGACTGGCTGGCTGTGGGCAGTGACTGCAGGATTGTTGGCATTCGTCGGAAGCTGGGTTGCCGGGGTGGCAATCGTGGCGATGGTCATTCGAGCTATCCCGCCCGAGGCGGGCGCAACCAGCAGAGGCTACTGACGCGTTCGGGGATGCCATGCTAGGGTTCTTAATTCATGAAACTCATTGTGATTGAGTCAAGTTTACGCGACCAGTTGGTTTTCCGCCAAATACTGTTCGATGGCTTCGTCGAGTTGGTCGAATCGGCGACGCAAGGTGGTTTCCTGACCCATCTC
>DASZJS010000636.1:0-6999 GCA_035947935.1 Gemmata sp.
TCCGCGCTCGACGGAATTACTTCTTCCCCTTTGGGTCCATGTTCGCCTTGATATCCTCCTCGGTCACCTCCGAAGCCACGCCGGCTGTCGGCACCTCGACCTTGCAAATCCACAACAGCGCATTCAAAACCACCTTGCGGAAGCTCGGTTCGAGCCAGTTGCGGTGAGTATGACCTCCGGTGAATCCGACGCCGCGGTGAAGATCGGGCTGATCGCCCTTCTCACCAGGAATGGATCGCTCATACGCCCACATCATTGTCTCGGCGCGCCCCTTAGCATCCTGAATATGCTTGTATGGACCTTTGGGATACACGTAGGGGCCATCGCGCACCACATCGCTCGGTTTGCTGGAGAGAATGGGGGTGATGGATTTTGCATCGTCCCGAAACCGCATGTTGATGTACCACTCATCGCGGATGGTAAAGGGCTTCACCCCATTGGAGATTGGATGTTGAGGAAACTCCTTGAACTCCGGCGTCCAGAATGGATTGCACGAATACTGGTGTTCGTAGTACCCGCCAATCCAATCCTGGAACTGTGTCCCGGCCACGTCCTTTGGCACCTCAACCGCGAAGTGGCAACACATGAGGCCCACACCCTTCGCAATCAGCTTGCCGATACGCTCCAGTCGCTTCTCTCGAATGAGCGGATGGCCCTCGCCACCATCGGCGTAGCACAAAATGCCATCGGCTGTGTCCAGAGCAGAGTCATCTTTTGGATATCCATTGCGGAAGACGACTGTTTCGATCCCCTTCACACCTTTGAGGCACTTGTCCAGAAGGAGTACACCGGCATTGAATTCGTGATCGCCTGGCCCATGGCTTGGAGTTCCGGCTATCATGATGAGCTTGCGGAGTTTTTTCTCTTCCGCAAACCCCATCTGGATGGTCGATGATAACAGCGTGGTAGTTGCAGTTGCAGCCAGGAACTCGCGGCGAGAGAGGGTCATGCGCGTGCATCCGAATGAGGTTGGGCTTTGCATCAATAAAATGCTTGCGTTGATTGTGGCAGAACTTCGCCCAGAGTCCAGAGTCCATTGAGTAGACATGGAACAAGGGCACGACAACTTTTCCAGGAGCTTCTACGGGCAAGCACCAGGGGCCGAGGGCGAAGACGTGAGCGATGAGGGACTGACCCCACGGATGAACGAAGAAGACCAGGTAGTTGCCCGGAGCCTGAGTCTTCGTGGGGTTCATCCACCCGTAAAGGTGCCAGGCTACGAGCAAGAAGAATTCCTGGGACATGGTGCTTATGGCGAAGTCTGGATTGCGGTCAACCGGAACAGCGGACGAAAAGTTGCCATCAAGTTTTACACGCGCCGGGGTGGGTTGGACTGGGCATCTCTCGCTCGCGAAGTGGAAAAACTCCGCTACCTTTTTTCCGACCGCTACGTGGTGCAACTGTTTGAGGTCGGATGGGAGTCCGACCCACCATATTACGTCATGGAGTTTATGGAGAACGGATCGCTCGAAGACCTCCTCCGAGCCGGTCAAATCCCGGTTCACGATGCCGTTGGATATTTCCGAGAGATCGCGATAGCACTCGTTCATGCACACAACAAGGGAATCCTGCACTGCGATTTGAAACCCGGCAACGTGTTGCTCGATCAGGATCGCCGCCCGAGGCTGGCGGATTTTGGGCAATCGCGTCTCACAAACGAGATGTCTCCCGCCCTGGGTACGCTCTTCTACATGGCCCCGGAGCAGGCCGATCTGATTGCGACCCCGGATGCTCGCTGGGATGTTTACGCCCTCGGTGCAGTGATGTACCGAATGCTCACCGGCCACCCACCCTATTACCAGTCGGAACCAATGGGTGGAAATCTGGAGGCCCAACTTGCGGCGTACCGAAAGCTGATTCTATCCAGTCCAAAGCCCACAGCTCACCGGACTGTTCCTGGGGTCGATAACGAACTGGCTGGGATCATTGATCGATGCCTCGCAACAAGCCCTGGAAAACGAGTCCCCAATCCTCAGGCGGTCGTCACCGCCATTGATGCCTGGAGCCTTCGCCGCGTTCGCCGACCACTCCTGTTTCTGATGTCCTGTGGGGTAGTGGTGTTGCTCCTGGTAACCACTGCGATCGGAGGCTATCTTTTCAAGACGAGCGTGAACACCGCACAGCGGGAAGTGATCGACCGGGCGCTGGAAGGAAATCGGTTTGCTGCGAAGAGTGAGGCGCGGCAATTCGGGCTCCAGATCCAGTTCCGGTGGTCGCAACTCGAAAGTGCAGCCCGCGATCCCAATCTCTGTGAAGGATTGCTTAAGGGAGACCAACTCAAAGCCGACCCCAAGGCGTGTCAGCTTCTCGATACGGCACTGTCAACCCGGAAGGAGCGATCTGACCAACAGTTCGATGAGACGGATCAATCCTCCCTCTGGTTCGTCGATGATGCCGCGGGGTTCCAGCGAGCCGATGCCCCGGAGGACGACCCGCGCCGACATCTGTACCGCGGCTATCGCGATTACTTTCACGGCCTGGGAAGGGAACTCGACGACAAGATCGGACCACCCCCGGCAATCATCCATGCGCCCTACCGATCGATGGTATTCCACCGTAGCCTCGATTCCGGAGAAGGCTTTTGGTCGGTGGCGTTCAGTGTCCCCATATGGGATGATCCAAACGAACACGCACACCACCACAAACCGATTGGCGTTGTCGGTATGTTCCTCGATCTCAAGGGTCATACTCGGGTTGCCGGTGAACGGGAACGGTTCGCTGTACTGATCGACACGCACGCGGATTCGCAGGGAAAGCGAGGATTGATTGTCCGCCATCCCTATCTGGAACGCACCGCCCCTGGGAGCGAACCGCAGTTGGCTTATGCGGAGGATGTCGTCCGCTGGTCGGACAGCGGCGGCGAGTTCTCTTCCGAAGAGGATTATCGCGATCCAGTTGGCGGATCCTACTCGGGTGACTGGCTGGCATCGGTCGAGCGCGTGATGGTGCGACTGAAAGAGGGCAACCCGGTAGATACCGGATGGGTGATTCTGGTTCAGGAACGCCGGAATGAGGTGTTGTCGCCCGTCCGCGATCTGGAATGGCGGCTGAGCTTTGGGGGTTTGGGCGCAACTCTGTTCATCCTGATCCTGCTCGCAGGGCTGTCGGTGGGAGTGATGTCCTTACTGGAGGGTGCTCCCAAATCCCGAGTAACCCGGTTACTTCGTCGCTGGGCGGGTCTCTCGACCAGTGGGGCAACTGGAACGAGTGCGACAGGCACTCCTGTTATCTCTGGAGGCAAGACCGCTCATGCGGGGAGTGGTGTATCGACGCCCGGCACCGCGCCCAAGACTTCCGTGGATAACCGATCGAATCCCAAGGGACCGGCGACACCCAGATGAGACCATCATGTAGTGCGGAACTCGAAGGAGTTCCGCCGGAAGTCTGGCGACTTCCGCTACGAAAAGAAGCCCAGTTTGAAGGCTGCAAGCCTTCAGCTTGGGAAGGCTTCATTCCTCCGAGCCCTGCTCTGTCATGCTTCTGATCGCACAGGGGCCAAACCCTTCTGACACCTGGCAACGAGCGATGCCACCCACCGGGACCATCGTACTCGGCCGCAGTGTAGATGCGTGGAATGTACCCTGGGAGCCGTTCCTGAGTCGTCAGCATGTCGAATTGACTCTCAAGATCGATCAACTCAGTGTGCGGCGATTGGCATGTGCCGCCAATCCGATTTTCCATGCCGGGAAACAGTCGGATGCCTTCGAGATGCGCGTCGGTGAATCGTTCGCGATTGGCCAAACAACATTCACCCTGGCGGACCCTTCCGCTCCCCCAACACCTTCTTCAGGCGACGAGAGGGTACTTGTGGATGCCCGCACGGTCTCCCGGGACGAACTCGATCGGCTGGCATTCCGAGATGCACCTCACCGGCTCGATGTGTTGAGTAAACTCCCCGATGTGATCTCCAGTGCCACCGATGACCCCGATCTGTTCGCCCGACTGGGAGACATGCTGCTGGCGGGAATCCGCCGGGCCGATGCCGTCGCGCTGGTTGCCTCTTCTGCCTTCGGTGGCGATTCCAAAGAGCAAGCCTCTTCTCAGGCTGCGCCGGGCGACCGGGTGAAGGTGTTGCACTGGGATCGAAGGTTCACAGGGGAAGGTACGTTCGAGCCGAGTCGTCGGTTGATCGTCGAGGCAGTCGAGAAACAAAACAAGACCGTTCTCCATGTCTGGGGAAGTGAAAATGCAGGGCCTGCAACCGACCGATTCACTCTCCGGGGTGGGTTTGACTGGGCGTTCTGTACTCCCGTCGCCGGGGAAGCCTGTCCCGGCTGGGGGCTTTACGTTGCTGGGCGATTCAGCGGTGTCGAACCGAGTACTCTTCTTGCACCCTGGAAGTCGAACGAGTTGCGGGACGATGTCAAGTTTGCCGAACTCGTGGCGGATATCCTGGGAGCGCTCCGTCAGGTTCAGGTGTTTCGCGAACGACAAGGCGTGTTTCGCCGATTCTTCTCACCCGGCGTGATGAACCTGATCTCCAGTCGGGATGCGTCGCTCGCGCTGGCACCTCGCGAGGCGGATGTCACTGTTTTGTTCTGCGACCTGCGAGGGTTCTCCCGGACTGTCGAGGAAGCGGGGGGGAAGTTGCTGCCAGTGCTGCAACGGGTCAGCGCAGCGCTTGGGGTCATGACGCAGAATATCCTCGCCCATCGGGGCGCGATCGCCGACTTCCTCGGCGATGCCGCACTGGGTTTCTGGGGTTGGCCGCTGGACCACCCCGGGAAGGCAGAGGATGCCTGCCGGGCAGCTCTGGGAATTCGCGCAGCGTTCGAGGAAACAGGCCGCGATCCCAAGCATCCGCTGTACGGGTTCCGCGTCGGAATTGGGATCGCATCGGGTCGTGCGGTTGCAGGTGGAATTGGAACGCAGGAGCAGGCCAAGGTCACGGTGTTTGGGCCAGTGGTGAATCTGTCTTCACGGCTTCAGGACATGACCAAGCTCCTCCATGTGCCGATCCTGATCGATGAGCTGACCGCCGCAACCGTGCGCGAACACACGGCTCCGGATGTGGCCCGAGTTCGCCGACTGGCCAAGGTACTGCCCTATGGCCTGGAAACCCCGCTTATGGTCACCGAATTGATCCCACCAGCCGGCGGTGACGGAGGACTGACAAACGATGACCTGGCAACCTACGAGCATGCTGTTGATGCGTTCCTGACAGGCGACTGGAACAAGGCATACCGGGATTTGCACCGCATCGCACCCGACGACCGCGGGAAGGATGTCCTCACCGAGTTTATCTTGAAACACAACCGCACCCCACCACTCGGTTGGGATGGGGTTATTCCGTTGGGGAGTAAGGGGTGAACAAAGTGTTCAGTGTTCAGTGTTCAGCAAAGACATTGAAACCACGGTTACGTTGTCTGACGTCTTTAACTGAACACTGAACACTGAACACTGAACACTGAACACTGAACACTGAACACTGAACACTGAACACTGAACACTGAACACTGGTGAAGTTTTTCCTGCCTCTTCCTTCCTCTTGCGGCTATGCTGTAATAACTGCCTACCTCCCGCTTTGGCCTTCTCGCAATACCACTATGCCATTCGTCCGTTTTCTCATACTCTGTGCCATCTTCTTCACTCCGGCTGCGGGGAACGCTGCGGAGAAGGTCGATTTTGGTCGCGATATCCGGCCGATCCTGTCAAATCACTGCTTCAAATGCCACGGACCAGCGGTTCAAAAGGGCAAACTGCGGCTGGATGACCGCGAAACTGCCACCAAGCACGGTGCGATTGCTCCTGGCAAGCCAACTGGCAGCGAGTTGCTTTCCCGGATCGTTCTGCCGGATTCCGACGAACAACGGATGCCACCGCGGGAGGCTGGCGAACGCCTCACTCCGGATCAGGTGGCGAAACTCAAGGCATGGATTGAGCAAGGTGCGGAGTACACCCCGCACTGGGCGTTTCGCCCACCCGTGCGGCCAGCGGCTCTGAAGGTCAACGATGGCGATTCCACAATTCGCAATCCGATTGATGCGTTTGTGATAGCGCGGCTCCAGAAGGAAGGGCTAAAACTCTCGACCGAGGCCGATAAGTCCACGCTTATTCGCCGCGTTACTCTCGATCTCTCCGGGTTGCTCCCGACGCCAAAAGAGGTCGATGACTTCCTGAAGGATGAATCTCCACAGGCCTATGAAAAAGTGGTAGACCGCTTGCTGGCATCGCCGCATTATGGTGAACGGCAAGCCCGTCACTGGCTCGACCTTGCCCGGTATGCCGACAGCAACGGATACACTATCGATGGGCCGCGGCCCATCTGGCCCTATCGGGACTGGGTCATCAAGGCGTTAAACGATGACATGCCATTCAATCAGTTCACAATCGAGCAACTGGCTGGCGACCTGCTCCCCAATGCCACACTCAGTCAGAAAGTTGCCACAGGTTTTCACCGGAACACATCGTTTAACGAAGAGGGGGGAACCGATGCTGAGCAGTTCCGGGTCGAACGCACCGTGGATCGGACGAACACAACCGGGGCCGTGTGGCTCGGTCTGACGGTGGGGTGTGCCCAGTGCCACAACCACAAGTACGATCCGGTCTCGCAAAGAGACTACTACAGCCTCTATGCGTTTTTCAACTCCTGCGATGAACCAACCATTCCGATCGGAGGTCGGCCGGAGTTGGAACAGACGATCGCGGCGTTGCAAGCGATGTCTGCGTATACGCAGATGGTAGGCAATCTCGATGGCATGAAACTCGTGAATGCCGAGATCAAGCAAGTTCAAGGGAAAATTCCAATAACACTCGCGATGCGCGAACGAGCAGCGCCACGGCAAACCTTCATCCAGATCCGCGGCGATTTTCTCCGCAAAGGCGAACTAGTCCAGCCCACTTATCCCACAGCATTGAGTCCTAT
The DNA here is from genome assembly GCA_035947935.1 of Gemmata sp. Taxonomy (GTDB): domain Bacteria; phylum Planctomycetota; class Planctomycetia; order Gemmatales; family Gemmataceae; genus Gemmata. The sequence goes on from DASZJS010000636.1 coordinate 6,866, forward strand.
TCCTTCGGGAACCAAACGACTCACCCGGCTCGACCTGGCGAAGTGGCTGGTATCGCCCGAAAACCCGCTGACGGCCCGCGTGACCGTGAATCGCGAGTGGCAGAAGTTCTTTGGCCGCGGGCTGGTGGAGACCG
>DASZJS010000637.1:0-6023 GCA_035947935.1 Gemmata sp.
CGAGCAAGTCAATCCCGGCGATCAGCCAGGCGACAAGTCCGACCGCAGCGGAGATGGTTCCGGCAACCCCAAATGCTGCGGTCTCTCCGCGTTGGGCAGCACTTGACCACCCTCGCGTACCACACCACACCGCAAAGATCCCCAGGAGAGCGACTCCACCCGTTCCAATAACCGCGCCCAGTTGTGCCCAATCGACGGGGATGCCTCGGAGACCCGTCCGGAACAGCATCACATTGAACACCATCAAGGCGCAGGCAGAAATCAGCAAGGTGCAACCGATCAATAGCCCGGCCAACCCCCACCCCACTCCCGGCGAGAGCGAGACCGAATTGGTTTCGGGAATGTGGTACTCATCATCCATCGGGTTTCCCTTTGTGAGTCGAAGCCACAGCAAGTGGTGGGTACTACCGGAGTCGCGTTATATCGCTGGAAGACGTGTCTGGCTGGGATTGTCCTCCCCTCTGAAACAACCGTCAAGCTGATTGGAAGTCATGCCAGGGTGTGTACCGTTCTTGCCTCGACACCACCCAAAAGACCCCGTACTCTGGCAGAAATTGGTTCCTCCAGTTGCCTCTTCGACTGTTGTCTTTTTTGCAATGGTGAACCGTGAATGAGCGGGAAAAGGGTGAAGACCAACCCTGGTATGCGGATGGGTTGGCATTCGAGTGTACCCGGTGCGGGAAGTGTTGCACCGGCGAGCCCGGATATGTCTGGGTGACCGATGAGGAACTGGCAACAATCGCCAAGTTCCTCGGCCAGCCATTGCACGAGGTTCGCGAGTTATACAGCCGAAAAGCTCGCGGGCGGCGATCGCTCCGCGAGAAAAGCAACGGCGACTGCGTGTTCTACGACCGCGCGAAAGGCTGCACGATCTATACAGTGCGTCCGCCGCAATGTCGTACCTGGCCATTCTGGGACAGTAACGTCGCAACACCCGAAGACTGGGAACATACGTGCCAGGTTTGTCCCGGGTCCGGCCAGCGTGAAGTGATTCCAGTCGAGGAAATCTCCCGTCGGCTCAAGGTCATCAAGATGTAGCAAAAGGGAAAATGGTGGGGCTCGAAGACTCGATCCACCCACAAACCCCGGCATTACTTTGCCGCCAACGCAACCGCAACCGCGGCTGCCAACCGGGCATTGGCGATGACCAGCGCCCGGTTGGCCTTCAAGGTTTGGCCGCCACTTAATTCCGCAAGACGGGCGAGAAGAAACGGGGTGAGCCGGGGACCACTGACGCCTGCTGTCCAGGCATCTGCCTCGGCCACCCCGAGCCAGGCGTTAAACTCTGTCGCTGGAATCGCCACATCACCCGGGCAGGGCTGTGCCAGCACTGCCCCACCACCGCCCAGTCGCACATGCGCTGCGAAGACCGCTGCCGCCTCCGTGGGCGATTCGATCCGGCAAGAGACCGGAAGCCGCGACTGCGCAACGTAAAACGCCGGAAATTCATCCGTTCGATAGCCGAGGACGGGCACACCCAGAGTTTCCAGTATTTCCAGGGTCCGCGGCAAGTGAAGGATGCTCTTGGCCCCCGCGCAGACCACCAACACGGGCGTTCGAGCAAGTTCGGTCAGGTCGGCCGAGATATCGAACGGATCGGAAGCCGCATGTGAGGAATCGCCATCCTCTTTCGTTTGCTGTTCACCCGTCGTCGTTCCACGTTCCGATGCTCGATGTGCCCCGCCAATTCCGCCCGTGGCAAACACCCGTAAACCGGCAGCGTGTGCCAGTGCCATCGTTGCGGAAACCGTGGTTGCAGCGTGTCGGCCCAGCCCCACAGCCGCTCCAAGATCCCGTCGGCTGGCCTTGAATACCCCCGGGGCTTGAGCAAGGTGTTCGAGTTGATCGTCGCTCAGACCAATGGTCGGAACGCCGCGCCAGATGGCAATGGTCGCGGGAACAGCACCGCCTGAACGGACGGTTTGTTCCGCTTCTCGGGCGGTTTCCAGATTCGTGGGCCAGGGTAATCCATGAGCGATCAAGGTGGATTCGAGTGCCACCACAGGGCGACAATCCACCAGCGCGGCCGCGATTTCATCTGACAGTGAGAATCCGATTGCAACCATTTCGCCCCCAACGGAATCGGACAAAAAGACACGTTCGCATCGACATTGCTGAACGACCCGATCATAATGCTAGAAATGGACACTGGTGATGAGCTTATCTCACCTCCGAGCAGTGATGCGACTCCACTCCCCATTGAGGTGGGCGAGATCGTGTTATCGTGTACCCAGCCAACCCCAACTGCCATTCTCGGATGGATCGCCAAAGCGGCAGGACAGTCGTGGTTTCCGTCTCAACACGCTGCGACAACAGGAACCGACCGGGATGCCCTCGATGAACCGCTGACCCAACTCCGGATAGCCGGGCTGGTTCGGATCGCGACGTGGGTGCGGGGAATCGGTCAGGGCTACACCCTGACCCCCGAGGGAGAGGAGGCTCTTGCCACGGGCTTGGGGATACCAACAAGCGGACAGTCCCCAGAACCGCTTAAGAGCGGTCCTGTCCTGGCAATTCCCGACGATCCAATGGTATTGCCGGAAGAACAATCCACTCCCCAGCTCCCAATCGATCCCCGTCCACCCGTTGTTGTCCCAACCCTGCTCATCGCGAATGTATTGTGGTTCTTCGTGGGATTGGTCGCTGCAATCCGAGTTCCCGTTTCGTTCTGGACCTATCTGGTAACGGGCAACGCATCCATCTCTCACCGACTTGGTTCAGTTGGGGGAGAGGATCTGCTCCGGGGTGAATGGTGGCGATTACTCGCTTCGTGTTTCGTCCACGGTAGTGGTATTCACCTGCTGGTCAACCTATTTGCGCTGGCAATGGTTGGACCGTTAGCGGAACTTCTTTGGGGTCGGCGGCGGCTTTTGGCCATTTACGTGCTTTCGGGGTTGGCTGGAAGTTGTCTGGCAATGGCTGTGCATCCCCAGCATGCCGTTGTCGGTGCATCCGGGGCAATCTGGGGAGTATTAATGTCGTTGGTGGTCTGGTTCGTGGTTTTTCGTTCGGAACTCCCATCGGATGTTGTGATGGATGCTGCCCGGCGGCTCACAGTGGCAATTGGCGTGAACGTGGGGTTGAGCTTTTTGCCAGGAATCAGTTGGGAATCGCATCTGGGGGGGGGAGTAGTTGGGCTTGTGGCTGCTGGGCTGTTGAACGCCATGCGGTTTGGAGATCACAACCGTCAGCGCATTGCCCTCGGACTTCTCTTTGCTTTGCCGGTGATGAGCATTGGCGGACTTATGGTGGTTATGGGACGGGGCGAAAACTGGACTGAGTACCGCAGACAGGTAGCTCAAGAAAAAGCACAACAGGCAGCGAAAGTTGCAAGCAAATCGTTCGACGAGGATATTAGGCCCATTCTCGACCAGTTGAATCCAGAGAGTGTCGCGCCGGTGCAGCGGGCGGCTGTGATGCAATTATTCTTCCATCCGGGATCGCGACAAAAAGCTCTGCTCGTGGCTGAGACGCAGGCCAAGTTGACCGAGATGAAATCGCAGGCAAATCGAGCGATTGAACTCCTCTCATCGCCGCCGGTGGGAGTGGAATCGTTCGATCAGTTCCGGGCACGAGCAAAGGAATTTGCCGAAGCGCGAGCGCGATCTTTTGATCTCTTGCTCGATACATTGGCCACAGAGACTATTCCGAATGAGGCCGCATCGACCAACTGGGGCAACGCCAATCGCAGCGCTAATGCCTTGTGGGAACAAATTCGGCAAAAGTGATTGTTGGTTGGGGATTGTTGGTTGGATTGTTGGTTGGTTGGGAAGAAATCTCTGCGGTAAGCGTCCCTCAACTCCCAACAACCAACAACCAACAACCATTCCCAATCTATCGCTGTGGGCTCATCTTTATCAGTGCTGCCTTCGCGGAGTTCCGCACATCTTCTGATGGGTCATCGCAGGCTTTGTTCAGATGGGCGAGGAAGGCGGGGTCGTAGTAGCCGAGTGTGCAGAGTTCATCGATACAACAGGCCCGCACGAGGCCACAAGGATCGGTCGTGCAGGCGCGGAACAGCACACTTTTGACGGTGTCTGTTGAGGCATGTCGGCAACCAGCCAGCGCTCGCAAGGCGTAGATTCGCTCGCTCGGAGCCCGAGCGGTGCGCAAGGTGATAACGTAAGGCTGGACTTCCTGGATCAATGCGGTGACCACAGGGGAGACATATCTGGCCTGAATCACTCCCGACGGGTTACTGGACATACCACCCGGGGGAATGGGAATACTCGGAAGCCCCGGAATCATCGGGGCGGGAGGGAATGGGGTTGCCGGAACGACTGGTGGGGCCGTTGGGAACAGCGGCGTGGGCGGCGCGACCGGCTGCATGGGGAGTATCCGAGGTGGTTCAGTTGTCCCGCCCGGAGGGGAGGGGAATAGCCCAGGAGTCGGTCGAACCACTGGCGGCATTGCCAGACTTGGGGGTGCGACCATCGACGGCGGCGTGGTTGCGGTTGGCGAGTTTGTATTGGCTGGCGGAGTCGGTTTCTTCGGGCCGAAGATTCGGGCGAGCAGACCCGGTCGCTTCGGCGGATCCGGCGGCGTGTCCGGCATGGCCGCTGCGCCAGAGGAAGTGTTTGTTTTTGTGGAACTGGTGGGCTGATTCTTGTTGTAAGAGTTATCCTGCGGGAAGATTGGCGGCAGGAGTGGATCATTGGGCCGCGGTTGAAGCTTGGGTAAAAGCGGCTCCTTGCCCTTCATGGACTCGGGTTGCTTCACAGGGGCATCACCCGCTCGGCTGAAGTAAGTGATGGTTTCGCCTGTTTTGGTGTCCTTCATGTCGGACAGATAGGTTCCATCCGGTTGTTTGTCGACTTTGAGAATCTTGAACTGGCGCTCCCCTGTCGGGAACGGCAGGGTAATCACATCGCCCACTTTGGGTGGCCCGGAGGGGGCATCCATGCCCCCCTGACTGAAGGCCAATCCAAAGGCCGCAGTGGTCGCGAACACACCCGCCCACAAGCGCCGTTGTCGAAACCACCGCATCATGGTTGACTCCATTCAAACCCTTTCCGCATCAATCCGTGATTGCGGAGGCTTCCATACCTGCCAAAAGAATCGGATTGCACGGTTGAGTAGGTTAAGCTGGGTTGATGGGAAATGGCGATGGGATGGTATAAGATGGGTCGAGTTTGCCGGTCTGGATGGCTTCTGATTGGTCGATGTGGTCGAGAAGCAAGTCATCGAACACATATCAGACTCCGCAATTCACAAGTGAAATAGCTCAAGTCCACTGCCGTTGTTGGTGTGGTCTGACCCTTTCGCTCCAGCCGCGCACCACGATCACCCTTGTGGATGGCCGATTCGTCAGACTTGTAACTGAGTTCTACCTTCCTCTATCGGGGGGTGCGAGATGAATTGGCTCAAGTCGGAATGGCCCAGTCTGTTGTTCGACGACGGAGTTCGGGGGTGGGTTGAAGCCACTCTCCTGGCTTGCATGTTCTGGACCGCGCTGGCCCGACCCGAGAGGATCAATAGCCGGCACAAGTTCCGCCTGGCGGCTCTATTCCTCGCCACCGCGATCGCCGCTCATCCCCTGCTGCGGATTTACGTATTCATATGTCGGTCGTCCGATTCCGATTGGAAATCGGCCCGAAATAATGATGTGATGATGGTGTTTATTATCGCTGCTATTCCGTCGCTTCTTACCATGCTCGCGGTTCTCCTGGGGATTGACTCCGTCATTCCCCGATCTCCGCGACGAGCGGGCGAAAAAGGAGATGCCAGAGATGTGCGAACTGATCCGGGCGCGACAGCAGACCGGCCACGCGAATGAAGGTTGCGGGTCTGGAGGAATTACGAGCGGCCTGGTCATCGCTCCCGATGCGAATCGTATCTTTGGAAGGTCCATGAACATCACCGCACAGCTTTCGAGTATTATCCGCGGCGTTCTCACGCAACCCACCGGAGGCATCGTTGGGTTGGTTGACGACCTGCTGTTGGTATGCTTGGAATGCGGCCTGCAACTCACCGTACGGGGGTCAGGGCGAGTTGTCGGTCGGGGAGAACTCAGGGGCCATATT
>DASZJS010000638.1:0-8632 GCA_035947935.1 Gemmata sp.
AAGTTGCACCACAGTTGTGGTTCGCCATTCGGGCAAGACTGCCATTGGATGCCCTGCTCTTCCGACAATCTCGCGGTATGGGCTGAACAACCTGCTCCGAGCAGCCTCCACCGAAATTCCACCTGTGATTGCGAGTGCTTCGATTGCTTGTGGCATCGTCCCGGAAAGTGGGTCATCGGACGCTGCATTTGAAACAACAAACAGCGCGCGTTCGATCGCAATCATCCATTGTTGTCCGCGAGACAGGTTGAACTGCTCCTTTCTGGTCGCGGCGATTGCCTGTCTTGCTCGACGCAACGCGGCTTTCGTCTTCCCGGTATCGGCGAAGGTTTCGATGACATCGAGAGCGTTCTGCACGGAGGGGTAGTTGATCCACGGCAACAGCACCCGACACACCGCAGCAGCAAGGAGTCGTTGTCGACGTGGGGTGAGCAGCGTGGTTATGCGGTAGATTTCTCCATAATCCGCTGCGAACCATTCCTCTTCTGTCATGGTCCGTTCCTCATATCGGTGCTCGGCTTCTCACCTCAACTACGCGATACCACAATTCCGTTGTAAAGTATGTCCATGATAAACGCGAATGCCGAGATTCCGCCACCGCCTACCGCCTACCGCGAGCCGCTGTCCGTTGGGACACTGCGACCTGTGTCGCGATTCAACCTTTCGCCGCTCGCTGGCTATACCAACCTCCCGTTCCGTCTCTCCATCCGCGAAATCGGCGGCGTTGGTCTCTGCACCACCGATCTCGTCAACGCCCGGGCAATTCTCGAAGGCATCAAAAAGACGATGGAGTTGCTCGCCACCACTCCGGCCGAGCGACCGCTGGTTGTGCAAATCTTCGGCGGCAAGGCCGATGACTTAACCGGCGCTGCGAAGTGGCTCGTTGAGCGTGGGCTGGCCGATGGCATCGATATCAACATGGGCTGCCCGGTTCGCAAAGTTGTAAAAACAGGCGGCGGCTCATCCATGATGTGCGATACCAGCGGAGGAACGGTCGCGCTGGTGCGGAAGGTTGTGGAAGCCGTGTCGGTTCCCGTAACCGTGAAAATGCGATTGGGCTGGGACGATGATAACCTCACTGCCCCGTTCTTCGCCCGTGAGTTTGAGAAAGTCGGAGTTGCTGCGGTAACCATTCACGGCCGAACTCGTGAGCAAGGCTTTTCCGGCGGCGTAAGCCATGAGGGGATTCGCCGCGTGGTTGAGGCGGTTGAGCGGATGCCGGTGTTCGGCAATGGCGATGTGCGAACCATCGCCGATGCAGCCCGGATGATCGAGGAAACGGGCTGCCACGGCATCGCCATCGGAAGGGGTGCTCTCGCAGACCCCTGGATCTTCCGTCGGCTCAACAACTGGGTCCAGACGGGCGACCCGGGCCCACGAGGCACCTACTCAGAACGATTCGCTTTCATGCGACTGCACGTCCGCCGACTGGTGGAGTGGAAGGGAAGCGAAAAGTATGGATGTATCCAGTTCCGCAAGATCGCAACATGGTATACTAAAGCACTACGGTTGCCGAAATATGTGCAACAACGCTTGGTGATGTTGTCGAACCTGAACGAGTTCGAGGAACTGATCTCACCCTACGCCGACGCCAACGCCCCTGCAGGGTGGACGGAATGGGATACCCACCAAGCCCACGTTGCCGTACCCGCCGGACCAATTAGCCACTGGTGACTACCAGGGGCTCACGCCCCTGGCTATTAACGGACGCCCCGTTGGCGCTAACAAAATTCAGCATAGTGACCCCAAAGGGGTCACCGTCAATAGCCAGGGGTGTGAACCCCTGGAAAGTAGAACCCCTGGAAAGAAAGGGCCACACCATGACTCCCTTCGACCGCATGAAACTCGCGATGACCCGCAGACACTTCTTCGCTTCAACCGGCTTTTCGCTGGGAGCGACTGCTCTCGCCAGCCTTCAAGCCGAGGCCGCAGGCGACAAGACGGGTCTGCACGCCGCGTTGCCGGAAACGCACTTCCCGGGCAAGTGCAAGCACATCATTTACTTGCACATGGTCGGCGGCCCGGCCCAGATGGATCTCTACGACTACAAGCCCAAAATGGTCGATTACTACGACAAGGATTTGCCCGACTCCATCCGGAAGGGCCAGCGGCTCACCACAATGACCAGCGGACAATCCCGCTTTCCGATTGCTCCCAGCAAGTACAAATTCACCCAGCAGGGCAAGTGCGGGATGTGGATGACCGAGTTGCTGCCCCACACCGCCAAGATGGCCGATGACATGGTGTTTATCCGCTCCATGAACACGGAAGCGATCAATCACGAGCCTGCCATCACCTACATGCAAACCGGCAATCAGGTGACCGGCAAACCGTGCCTCGGAGCCTGGGCCAGCTATGGACTTGGCAGTTTGAACGAGAATCTCCCCACTTTCGTGGTCATGGTTGCCAAGCCGAGCAATCAGGAACAGGTTCAGGCAATCTCTGCCCGACTCTGGCAGTCAGGCTATCTTCCGGGTGAGCATGCCGCCGTCTCGTTCCGCAGCGCTGGCGATCCGATTCTCTTCATTAACAATCCACCGGGAGTCTCCCCGGAAGTCCGCCGAACGACCCTGAATGGCCTGAACAAACTCAACGAGATGAACTTCGATGAACTGGGCGATCCGGAGACGAAAACCCGCATTGCTCAATACGAAATGGCGTATCGGATGCAGGCCAGTGTCCCCGAACTGACCGACATGAACACGGAACCTGAAAAAGTGCTGTCGCTCTATGGTCCCGATGTGAAGAAACCCGGCACGTTCGCGAACACGGCCCTGCTTGCTCGTCGGTTGGTTGAGCGCGGAGTGCGGTTCGTGCAGGTGTACCACAACAACTGGGACCACCACGGGAACCTGGCCGGGCGGATGCCGGATCAGTGTCGTGATGTCGATCAACCATGCTGGGCGCTGATCCAGGATTTGAAGCGGAAGGGACTATTCGACAGCACTCTCGTGATCTGGGGGGGCGAATTCGGCCGAACGATCTACAGCCAGGGCGGGTTATCGAAGACGAACTACGGGCGGGATCACCATCCGCGCTGCTTCACAATGTGGATGGCGGGCGGCGGCAGCAAGGGCGGCACAATTTACGGGGAAACCGATGATTTCAGTTACAACATCGTGAAGGATCCCGTTCACATCCGGGACTTCCACGCCACCGTCCTTCAGCTCATGGGAATCGACCACCAACGATTCACCTACCGCTACCAGGGGCTCGATCAGCGGCTCACCGGTGTGGAAAAGGCCAACGTCATCAAGGAAATGGTAAGTTGATTTCTTTAGGTTCTCCGGCAAGTCCGCTGCTCGTGCAAACGATAATGCAAAGTCAGTAGCAGGCACACTCCGAGTGCCTGCTACTGACTTTGCGGCGTAAGTCATTTCTCGCCGTGCGCCTTAAACATCACGATCTACTAGACGAGCATGCTTAAGGGGATAATCTGCGCTATGATGTGCGAGTGCCGAAATCGGTGCGCCGGCGATTCCGAGAGCGCAAGGCGATTTCGCACAAGTTGAGTCGGCAGCCGCATTGCGTCAGCGGATGTCGGATGTTAAGGTATCCTCATCCGTTAGTCGCCGTTGCAAGTTCCAGGATCAGATTCCAAGTTGAAGATAAGCGCCAATCAGTGAAGGTGTAGAACGAAATGCGATAAGCCTTCCCCAACTGGAAATCCGGAACCTGGAGCTACCGATTATCGCCACTTCTCCCGTTTCCATTCCCCCAACCGTCAAGTCCGGTATGTCTTTCAATTTCGATGCAACCGGGATCGGGCAATTCGCTATCCGGCTTGGGCTGGTAACCGAAGAACAGGTTCGCGAGTGCCTGCTCGAACTCGAAGACAGGAAAGCGCCAGGTCCGGAGATGCTCCGACTCCTGGAGCGAAAGCGATATCTCACCCCCTGGCAGAGCGGCAAATTGAAAAAAGGCGACACCGATGGTTACTTCCTCGGTGGCTACCGGTTGCTCTACAAGATCGCATCCGGGAGCTTTGGCCGCGTTTATCGTGGGGATGATCCACGAACTGGCCAGGTTGTGGCCATCAAGGTGCTACGCAACAAATGGACGATGGACAAGCAGAAGGTGGAGTTGTTCCAGCGCGAAGGCAAGCTGGGGATGAGCATCCGGCATCCGAATATCGTTTCTGTCCTTGCGGTCAATCAGGACAACGTCACGAATCAGTTTTTCCTCGTCATGGAGTTCATTGAGGGCGGCAATCTTCGGGATCTCCTCCAGATTCGCCGACCTCTCGGGACCGATGAGGCTCTCCGGATCATGGAGGAATGTACTCACGGGCTGGCCTACTCCCACGCCCGCGGACTCACACACCGGGATATCAAGCCGACCAACATTTTGATTGTGGCTGCCACCATGCAGGCCAAGTTGGTGGACTTCGGGCTGGCCGAGATCAGCGCCGGCTCAAGCGTTCACCTTCAAAGGCAACAAGACCGGGATGAGGATGTCGCGGTGGACCGCACCGTCGATTACGCCGGTCTGGAAAAGGCCACCAACCAGAAGCCGGGAGATGTCCGCACCGATATTTATTTCCTCGGCTCGGTTTTGTACGAATGTCTGACCGGTCATCCGCTGATGCCGGTAACCAGGGATCGGCAGGCTCGAATGCAAGCCCGCCGGTATCAGGAGGTCGAGGAGACACTGCAAAAGACTGGCCCGGCCTATGGACTCAAACCGCCCGTCATGGCTTTGATATCAAAAATGGTTGCGTATGAGCCGGGCTCGCGATTCCAGACCCCAACTCAACTCGTCGAAGCCATCCAAACGTGTCGAGCCACTCTTCAGGAAGTGCAACGGTCGGCCAACCCCCGGACTCCCTCTGGCCAGAAGACCGTGTTTGCACTGGAGGCGAAAGAGACACTCAAGGATCACATCCGCGACAGGTTCAAGGAACGTGGCTATCGGGTTCTCATGTCGAGCGATCCGGAACAGGCACTGAAGCGGTATCAGGAGCAACCCTACCACGCGCTGATTGTTAATGCTGGGTCGATCGGTAAGGAGGGCATTCGCACATTCAATCGTGTTCTCCGGGAATCCGATGCGGAAGAACTGGACCTGGCGGCGGTACTGATCCTGGATCGCAAGCAATCCGACTGGGCTTCGGATGCCGTTTCTCATGCCCGTGGGGCTGTACTGTTCTTACCGCTGAAGATGAAGGACTTGATCGACAAGGTCGAGGAATTGACCCCCGTCTTGAAGCCCCAGGACAAGGAAGAAGATGAGTGAATGGACCCTCAAGGTTGACGGGCCGCCCAGTGTACGAAGCAATTCTCATCGCAAATTGGACGTGTTGGACACATTTGTCTTCATGTCTTAAAATCACCGAAGTCTGCATATCATTGTCTTCCGAATAATCTGCGGATCGAATGATTCTCCCGACTCCGAACGATTATCCACATTCAACTGCTCGGGAATTTGCTCCTTTCTGGTTCCGCTTGCTCAGTTCTCCTGCAGTCGCTATACACCCGGCACTCTGAAACCCGACCCCAGGGTTCCTCATGCCTTTGCCGGTGGCTTTGAGCTTGACCGATGTCCGCGTCCGGTACGGTCCCCGGATCGCTGTCGATGGCGTATCGCTCGAAGTACGGCGGGGCGAGATCGTCGGATTGCTGGGACCGAACGGCTCGGGCAAGAGTACCGTTTTGGCGGTTGCGGCCGGAGTTCTCGATCCGCTTGAAGGATCGGTCACCATTGAAGGTATCGATCGTACTGCAGACCCGATTGGGTTCGCTCACCGGGTGGGGTTGGTGCCCCAGGAGTGCGGACTCTACGACGAGTTGACCGCAGCCGACAACCTGACCTTCTTTGGAAAGCTTTATGGCCTTTCCGGATCCGATCTTCGCCGAAGAGTTGCTCGGGTGTTGAGCCGGGTTCGACTGACGGATCGGGCACCGCACCGGATCGACACGTTCTCGGGTGGTATGAAGCAGCGGCTAAACCTCGCGGTGGCCCTGATCCACGATCCGTTGGTGTTATTGCTCGATGAACCGACAGCAGCTCTCGACCCGGCCAGTCGCGATGCGTTCTTCGCAGACCTGACGCACCTCCGCGATGATGGGCATGCGGTGCTGCTTTCCACGCATCACCTCGATGAAGCCGAGCTGGGATGCGATCGGGTCGCAGTTCTGAACCACGGCAGGCTTATGGCTTGCGGGAAGCCATGCGAACTACTCCGCTGTCATGCCTCTGACCGACCTGTGTTGTACGGTCATCTCCGCATTCGTCCTCCGAAGTTTCTGGAACGGGCGATTCGTGGGCGACTTGGCCCGGGTGTGGAACTCGAAGTGACCGGTCGCCGCCTCCGCCTCACGGCCACGACCGCCGAAGATCTGGGTCGGGCGCTAGCTTCGCTCCTGGCCGAGGGTCTTGAGTTGGAAGCCTATCGCACCCCGGCTGGGACGTTGGAACGCGTGTTGCGCAACGAGGGTTCAGACACGGAAGTCTGCGGAGAATGGCAGCAGGACAGGGGGAGTTAGTAAGAACGCGGAGTACGGAGTGGAAGAAGCAAAAAGCTTGCGATGCTTTCGATTCTTCCACTCCGCATTCCGAGTTCCGCGCTCGTGAGAACGACTCCTGGAATTTCGCCACCGGGATGCACCAATGCCACGCACCGCCTACCTGAGTACGATCCTGACCCTTACGGGCAAGGACTGGCGTCTGTTCTGGGCCGACCGGCGTGCTGCGGTATTGTGTTTCCTCGTGCCCATCGTCCTGGCTTCTGCCTTTGGAATGATCTTCCATCACCCGGTCGCGGATCAATCGACAACTCCCATGAGTCTCCCGGTTCTCCTCGTGATTGAAGATGAGGGACCGTTCACCGCACAGGTTGCCGAAGATCTACTCACTACACCGCGACTGGATGCGAAAACAACGACGCGATCCCAGGCCATGGTCGCAGTTATGGAGCATCGACCGGGTATCGCGATCGTTCTGCCGCACGGGTTTGAACAACTCAAGGACTGGCGACCAGGGCAAGCAGACAAGCCGACCATCCAGATCCTGCACCACCCGGCAACCGGGGCGGAACGGCAGTGGGCGGAAGGTGTGATCACCGAAGTCATCATGAAACGACTCGCCCGCGAAAAACTCGGGGGATTTCTGAACGGCAAGGATGAAGCAGCCCTCACCACACCCTTTCGAGTGGACGCCGCTGTGCTGTCCACACGGATCGATTCGCATTTCAACGCCTACTCGCACAGTTTTTGTGGGATGACATTGCAATATCTGTTGTTCTGGGGCATGGAAAGTGGGTTGCTTTTCTTGCGCGAACGGCAACGCGGCGTCTGGTGTCGGATGCGCGCTGCCCCCATCTCGCTCGGTTGTGTGCTGACAGCAAAAGCGCTGGCAACGGCCATGATTGCTCTACTTCAAGTCCTCGTAACATTCGGGTTTGGCAATCTGGTATTTGGGGTGACGGTGACGGGTTCCATGATTGGCTTCATTCTGCTGGCACTGGCTGCGTGTGCGTTGGCTGCGGCAACGGGCTTGTTGGTCGCTGCAATCGGTGGTACGGAAGCGCGGGCCAGGAGCGTCAGCATCCTGGTGATCCTGGGCGTCTCGATGCTCGGTGGACTCTGGATGCCGGCGTTTCTGCTCCCCGAATGGGTGCGTGAGGCATCCTTGTCGCTCCCAACAGCGTGGGCGATGCGCGGTTTCGGTGCCGTGACGTGGCAAGGGCTTGGCTTCGGGTCCGTGCTGCCTTGCGTGTTCGCCGTCGCTGCGTTCGCCGGGGTCTTCCTGACTGTCGCCATCGTGTGCCTCAAACGATCCGAGGGACGATTGAGGAAGGGATTCGGATGAAGTATTTAAGCCCGACTCGGGGAAATAATGCCATGAATGATTCGGCGATGAACCGCAGCGCGGAAGGTGGATCACCGGAGTGGCATCCGGGATCAGTGAAATCCCCGTCGTCGCTGCCCCGAACCGCTTTCTTTGGCCTGCTCGCGATTGCGGCGATCGGCGTTGCCGCCGCCAGCGCTTATCTGGTCGTGATCCGGGCAGTTGGAGTGGCAACAGCCCAGCAGCCGGCTCCCATGCGAGGCAATCCTCAACCCGTGGAGTTGGTTCTGGAAGATCAATTTGACCGGAAGACCGATCTGGGTGATCTTCGCGGCCAGGTTGTGATCCTGGTGTATGGCGATAAAGCGGCAACCGAAAAATGCCGAAAACTTGGGGAGTCGTTGCACATCTGCTGGCACCCGGATGCCAAGGGTCAGCCACCCATGAAGGCTCGAACCGCTCCAGTCGTGCCCTTGGAAAACCTGAAGCCCGGACAGGTTTCCACGGACGTGGTTGTTGTTCCGGTGGCGTGCTGCGGGAAACCGCCAAGTCTAATCCGTGGGGTAATTCGCAGCGAGATTGCCAAGGAGTCTCCAGATGTTGTCGTCTGGCTCGATTTCGCGGACAAACTAAAGGGTATGTCCGGGCTGACCGCCGGAGAACCCAATCTGCTGCTGTTCGATGTCGCTGGACGACTCAAGATGAAGATCAACGGAACTCCGGATCAACCAACAATGGACAGGCTCGTGAAAGCCGTTCAGGGATTGCGGTATGATGGGGTGAAGTAAACTGTTGGATGTTGGAAGTATTTCGGATTCCGTTTTCCGGTACTTGGCGATAACCG
>DASZJS010000639.1:0-6439 GCA_035947935.1 Gemmata sp.
ACACCGACACCGTATTCGAGTGCCTCGTAATCCGTCTCCGGCATGTCGGCCGCGCAATGTTCGCGGTAGCTGCGGCAGGCATCCGTGAGCAAGCGAACCGAGTGCAGGAAGTTGTGAATGATGACGGGTTTGAAGACGTTCAATTCAAAATTCCCCTGGCTGGCAGCGATCCCGACCGCCGAATCGTTCGCCATCACCTGCACGCACACCATCGTCATCGCTTCGGACTGCGTGGGGTTGACTTTACCCGGCATGATGGAAGAACCCGGCTCGTTCTCGGGAATCGTGAGTTCGCCGAGTCCACAGCGTGGTCCGGAGGCCAGCCAGCGGATGTCGTTGGCGATCTTCATGAGCCCCACGGCAAGCGCCTTGAGTGCCCCACTGGCAAACGTGAGTGGTTCGTGCCCGGCAAGCGCCTGAAACTTGTTCGGAGCGGTGACGAAGGGCAAGCCAGTGAGATCGGCAATCTGCTTGGCGACCTTCACGGCAAAGTCGGGGTGGGCATTGAGCCCGGTGCCGACGGCCGTGCCGCCGAGGGCGAGTTCATAGAGCATTGGAAGTGTGGCTTTGATCGCGGCGATGCCGTAATCGATTTGCGACACATAGCCGCTGAATTCCTGCCCAAGAGTCAGTGGAACCGCATCCATCAGGTGCGTCCGACCGATCTTCACGATGTTGGCAAACTCCTTCGCTTTGTCGGCAAAAACGGTTCGCAATGCCTGGACGCTGGGAATCAGCCGGTACACGATCTCTTCTGCCGCGGCGATGTGCATGGCAGTCGGGAACGTATCGTTTGAGGACTGCGACATATTGACGTCATCGTTTGGGTGGACCGGCTTCTTGGAGCCCATCGAACCGCCAGCAATTTGAATGGCGCGATTGGAGATCACCTCGTTGACGTTCATGTTTGTCTGGGTGCCGCTGCCGGTCTGCCAGATGCGGAGGGGGAAGTGGTCGTTGAGCTTCCCGGCGATGACTTCATCGGCCGCTTTACAGATGAGGTCGCATTTGTCGGCACTGAGCAAGCCAAGGGATTTGTTGGTGAGGGCGGCGGCTTTCTTGAGTGTGCCGAACGTGCGAATAACGGCTCGCGGCATGGTATCGCCGCCGATGGCGAAGTGGGTGAGTGAGCGGGCGGTCTGGGCACCGTAGTAACGGTCGGCGGGCACGCGGATCGGTCCCATGCTATCGGTTTCGATACGGTATTCGGTCATTGCGGAGAGGCTCCTTTGGTGTTGGGCGCGACAAAGTACGAGTATTGTAGAAAGGGAATTGGGCTGTCCCACCCATTCATCCAGGGTGTTCCCATGCCGGAATGGTCTGCCCACGCGTGCACGCGTGGGCGGGCATTCTGACCACGTGGGCAGACTGTCAGCGGTGTCAGTAATCTCACAAGATTGCGATGATGCGCGTTTTGGCACCATTACGAGGCGTTTTCCATCCCGACCGAGGTCGCTGTCGGGTTTTGTCATGCTTTGTCAGGTTTTTTCGGCCTTTTGGAGCCTGACCATCGGCAGAAATAATCACTTCAACCATAAATAAACTCGTGGTTTGGACTGAGGTGGTGAGTAGCTCGACGGCTGTCAGCCATTGCCCGTTGCTGCCGATTGGAGTGTAATGGTGATGAAAGAAGAGGCTGGACCCATGAACCCGTATCAAATGCTCATCCCGCAATTGCTCGCTGGCTTGGTGATCGTCGTTATTGCGAGATGGGCTGTCCGCCAGTCCCGGTGGGAGAAGGAAGCACACAAGGAATACATCGCGAAACAGCAGGCGGAGCTCAAACGGTATCTGAGCCAGGTCGAGGAGGCCATTGCCCACCCGAGTGAGCCTGCATGTAAGTTCATTTCTGAATGGCAAAGAACAGCCGATTGAACTTGAAACTGAAAGGCTATGTCGGTATTGAGCGAGAAAGTCAATTTGCTACGAGAACTCCGATCATGTTTCCGCCTCGATTGATGGGCTTGGCGTTCGTTTGCGCTACCATCGGTTGCAGTGGTATGATGCAGTTAGCACAAAATCCGCCCCAGTCTCCGGAAGCTCAACTCGATGAACTCGTCCGGACAATACGATGCGCCGCGAGAAGAACGCGAACGGGCAGTGCAACTCTGGAGAAACTGGCTCGCCACGCAAAAGGACTGATGTCGCAAGATTACCGCTCCTCTGGTTCGACCCACTTCGTAACTTGTTCGGGCGGCCTCCACGCAGCGAGTTTGTCGAGCAACTCCAGCACCGTGTCGGCCACGAGCAACAAGTCGCGGTGTTTGGGTTTCAGCAACCCCTCGGTCGTGATGTGATCCAACCAGGTGAGTAGCGGAGTGAAGAATCCGTTTACGTTCAAGAGCCCGACCGGCTTGCGGTGGATACCAAGTTGAGCCCACGTCAGGATCTCGAACAGTTCATCGCACGTTCCATAGCCGCCCGGCAATGCCACGAACGCATCCGAGCGATCGGCCATCAGCGATTTCCGCTCGTGCATGGTGTTCACGACGATCAATTCCGTGCATTCTGCCAGCGCGATTTCCTTTGCCGAGAGAGCCTGCGGGATCACTCCCAGCACCTTGCCACCTGCCGCCAGAGATGCCGTTGCCAGTTCGCCCATCAGTCCGACTCGCCCGCCACCGTAGACCAATCCGAACCCACGCAATGCGAGTTCGCGACCAAGTTCCCGGGCAGCGGAGGCATAGGCCGGATTCGCTCCCGAGGCGGAACCGCAGAAGACACAAACGCTCTTCATGGAAATATCCAGTTCGTGGGGAATGTCGCACAAAACGTCGAGACAGCATTCGAGCCATCACAGCACAACATTCTCGGATTTCTCCGCGTTGTTTGCGGTCCCGGCAATTGTTTCTCCTCCCAAGAACCCGCTCCGACGGATCGGTTCCTCAATCTCCGTCCCATGCCTGAGCCACAGAAGCAGCGGCGTTGTGATCGCCGTTGTCGCCACAGCCGAGAGAACGAGGATGCAGTACAGGCTTCGGGGCACCACACCCAGTTCGTAGCCGACATTGATTGCAATCAATGCCATCAGTCCGCGTGCGTTCATCATTGCGCCGATGATCCCGGCTTCGCGCCACGAGAAACCACTCGCTCGTGCTGCCAGCCCACAACCGATCAGTTTGCCAACCACAGCCACGACAATCACTCCACCGCAGATCAGCCACAGGGTCGTGCCGTGGAGGCTGCCAATATCGGTCTGCAATCCCGTATAGGTGAAGAACACCGGGACGAAGAACCCCGCGACGATGTCCTGAAGTTTTGCTGCCGCCGCTCGACGGAGTTCGACCTGATCGGACAAAATTGCCCCGAGCAGAAACGCCCCGAAGACCGCGAAGATACCGATGAGATTAGTAGCGATGGCGGATGTCAGAATCGCCATCAGTAGAACCGCCAGAGCGGTTGAACTCAAACGCCCGTGGTTCTGACGTAAAGAGTAAGCAAAATACCGAACCAGTAGCGGCCGCACAACGAAAACCATGAGCAAACCAAACCCGACGGTCAGCCCGACCATGCGAGCCATCTCCAACGGCTCGAACTTTGCCTTCACCACCGCGACAACGCTGGCCAACAGAATCCACCCACACGCATCATCCACTGCCGCGGCAGTAATCGCGATCGCTCCCAAACGAGTGCGGGTGATTCCAAGTTCCATCATGATCCGACCCAGGACCGGAATCGCCGTGATGGACAGCGCAACAGCCAGAAACAAGGTGAGCCCCAGGAGCGATACGGGACCAGCCGTGGGATGTGGCTCCAGATAGGGGTGAATCAGTGGGGCCAGGCCGGCACCCAGGGCAAATGGCACCACAATCCCCATGAGCGAGATGAGAACCGCCGAGCGGCCATGAACGCGGACATGCCCGTATTCAAACTCCAGCCCAACCAGGAACAGAAGAAAAATCAGCCCGAGTTGGGCAATAACCGTGAAGATCTTGGAGACAACGGCATTCGCCAGGGCAGGTTCGACCCCTTGGAGGTGCGGACGGAATATGGTCGCGAACTCGGCGGGGAAAAGGGCTCCGAAGAGGGATGGGCCGAGAAGCAAACCCGCCACAATCTCCCCGACCACGCCCGGCTGACCGAGCCTCCGGGCCAATAGCCCGAACAAACGCGCAACAACCACGATGATGACGAGCTGGATGAGTACCGGCAGAAGCAGGTGCTCGACATCCAATTTGGCCAGAGCCTGTGCAGCTTCTGGGACGGAATCGGCGGTAGCCATGTTTTCTAGTACAACTCCGTTAGATTCGGCACTGGTTAAGGAGGTCTTTGGTTCTTCAGCCTGGAAGGGCTGGAACAACATAGCCCAGGGCAACGCCCTGGGAATTCGATCAAACAACCACATGCACCCTGAAGGGGTGCGACCAAGCGTTCGATCATTCGAGGAGGGCTCGTTGTCCCAGCCCTTCAGGCTGGATTGTCAAACTGTCATAAGACCCAGGGCGTTGCCCTGGGCTATGTTATCCCAGCCCTTCAGGCTGAAAACCAACCCGGCTCATGCCACACTGCGTCAAATCTAACGGAATAGTACTAAAGGGACTCAGGAAGGGACGAAGGGATGAAGGATGGAAAAAGACCTTCTTCATGTTTTTCTTTCTTCCCTCATTCTCCATTCCTTCTGACTCGCCGCATACAGAAATTGCAGCACGCGATCGAATCGCCCGCCCCACGAAGCTTCGTTGTGCATTCCATCCTCGGCTTCCAGGAATGTGAACTGCTCGCCTTCGCGCATCCCGTGGTGAGCGAACTGTTGAGCCAGACGGGCGACCCGACGAAGCGTGGATCGCATTCCCGCTTCTGATGCCCCTTCGCGGGTGCCCATATCGAGCCACACCCGGCAGTCTTCCAGCCACTTGGGACCAACGTGGAGCTTCTGCGAAAAGCACTCTTGATCCCACCATAACGATGGGGACATCGCTGCACACCGACGAAACACGTCCGGATACCATTTGCACAGATGCAGAGAGATCAGGCCACCCATTGAGGAGCCCCCCACTCCCGTATGCTCTGGTCCTGGAAGCGTTCGGTATAAGGAATCGATAAACGGTTTCACCTCTTCGACCAGGAATCGACCGTATTCCCGGGACCAGTCTCCGGATTGATCCTGACTACAGAGTCGGGGGCCATATTCCTTGAGTCGGTCGACCGAGTTGGCAATTCCCACCAGGATCAGCGGTTCGACCCGGCCAGCCCGGACCTCATGCTCCGCCACCTCATCCGCATACCACGGGTTCCCGGCAAATGCAGTCTCGGGGTCGAATAAGTTCTGCCCATCGTGCATGTAAAGAACCGGGAAGCGGCGATCGGAGTTCAGATCGTAACCGGGTGGCAGCCAGACAGAAATGGTTCGCGGGTGAGGGAGGAATTTCGAGACAAAATCGTGATGATAGTGGATGCTGGTTCGTCCCCAGCCATCAACCTGGATCTCCACCATGCGCGAACCGTTGGCAGACAGAGTGCGAGGGGCTTGCTCGTGGCCGCGGCCATCGCCTTCCACATCGCGCCAGCGACCCAGGGTTACCAGGAACCGGCCGCGGAAGTCCGGGGGAAGATCGAGGCGTGCGTAGTGCGTTCCATCCGATTGGTGTTCGAGCGCGATGGCAGGCGCGGACCAATCCCCAAGCTGGGGGCCATCCCCAGCCAGAAATACCTCCTGCCACGGCGGGGTGATATCCGGCACCCGCACGACAAACTCAACCATCTGCCTGCCGACCCTTTCTCGAAACGGTATTCTGTTGTTATTATTCGACAGGCGGGAAGGGGAGACATGGTAAAAAGTTTCGCATTGGTCCGTAGTCCATAGTCGTTGGTCCATAGTCCATGGTTACTCAGGAAGACAACGGAGCGCTTTGCGACCGAGAGTTGCTTTTCCCGAAGGACTAATGACCAATGACTATGGACCATCACGAGAACCAAAAAATGATCGACCCCACAACCATCGTTGCCGGCCTGGAGACCATTGGGTTCACACATCTCGTTTGGATCCCGGACAGCCATCTCGGCACCTGGGAATCGGCTCTGGCAAAATCGCGATTGGCCCCGATCCGGGTGACCCGTGAGGGTGAGGCGATCGGGTTGGCAGCGGGGTTGATGCTCGGTGGAGCGCGACCGCTGGTCGCGATGCAGTGTACTGGCTTCTTCGAGGCCGGGGATGCCGTGCGGAACATCGCCCACGATCTGAAACTCCCACTGAAGATGATCGTTGGAGTGCGAAGCTGGACCGCGCATTCGCTTGGGAAGAGTTCGGACAACTGCCCCCGCTTTGCCGAGAAGCTGATTCAGGCGTGGGACATACCCCATGCGCTCTTCGATGTCGCGGAGGCAACTCCGGAGCAACTCGCTGTCGCATTACGGGGTCTGGTGGGACATCCCGGCCCTGCCGCACTCCTTTGGGCAGAGTGAAGCTCGGTCTTATTCGCCCTCACCCCCCAACCCCCTC
>DASZJS010000640.1:0-6262 GCA_035947935.1 Gemmata sp.
TGCACGATGTCGGTCGAATCGAACCGACCGCGCATCCGGCTTGGCAGTCTCCGGCGAACTACCCCACGAAGGAATGGTTCGTAGTCGCGGTACAATTGCTCCGCTGCCGATTCGTCACCCGAACTAAACCGCTCAAGCAGAACTTCGATCGCGGAGACGCTCATCGGTAATCCTCTCGATCAAGTAATCGCGGGTTGTCAGATTTACGGCACTCGGTGCATCAAAGTTCGACCCAAACCCAGCGGACTTGATCTGATGTTATTGAGGTAAAGGGACTTTGAGCGAGCGAATATCCACCTCGGTTGTTTGTCGACCGCGGAGATCTTGACGGATCAGTTCAACGCCCACTGCCGTTCCGGAGATCGCGATGACCCAGTAACCGAGACGAACCCACAACGATTCCTGATCGACCTGATCGAACGGGTCAGGAATGATGGCATCGAGACCCGCGAGAAACTGGTCGATGGTCTGGTTCACGATCGCTGGATCGATCCGGATCGCGAAAACATCAGGGAGCGTGAAATAGTCCGTGGTCTCTTGGGGATGGATCGCAGGCTGCGCAGGGTCGATCGAGGTGATCTCCTGGTTCCCGCCGCTGATGGGACGGTCAGCATCAGTGGTTTGGGGAGAAGGTGGGGCGGCCAGTACGATTCCCCCTGATGGGAGGACACTTGCGGTCGGACCAGCAGCGATCGGAGACAACGCGATGGAGTTGGGGATGACCGATGCAATTGCGTGGCCGTCCACAGGATTTGCTGTCACACCACCTTCGATGAATGTGGGGTTCTGCTGAATCGGGAAGTCCATCTCGGAATGGGCTGCGCTCGTTTGGGGCTGTTCTGACGTCGAATTTTCTGGAGTCTTATACTCACCATGGCCGTCTTGCGAGGGTGTCTGAGTTCCATATTGAGTAGATGTTCCGGCCCCGGTGGAGTTGTACTCGCCCGCCGCTGTTTTGTTGGTACCTGTTGTGGCGTTAGTGCCTGTCCCTGTCCCCAGTGTGGTGTATTTGCTATCGCCTGACGATTGGTTTGCGGTGGTCCCCGATGGTGTAGCTGGGGTCGAGTCTGCACTCGGCGAGGTTGTTCCTGCGGCTGAGGCGGAGTCCGTACCAGAGTATTTCGAATCGCCATCGGACGTTTGTGTTGTTGTGGAGGAGGATTGCGAAAGAGTCGTCCAAGCGAGCGTGAGAGAATTGTTGAGGTGGACGATCGTGTCTGCCACCCCCACGCTTTTGACTATCGCTGTCAGGTTGGTTGGGTTTTCCATCCCTAACCCGCTGATAGCGGCGGTTGGTGCGGGGAGGGATCGTTCCTCAAGCGGCTCAACACCGAGACGCCCCGTGATGTGGACCATCCATCCTCCTGCTGTGGCGGTAGGTGAGGGTTGTGGGCGAAGGTGGGGGAAAGCGACAGGGCTATCCTACACGTGTAAATGTCGTGCCCTTCCCACTGTGGGATAGTGTCGAAAATACTCTCCCTTTCAGCAGCATCAACCCAGCCGATCGTACCGCCAGAAGAGGCCACGACAGGGTGTGTCGAGAAGCAGCGTGGCGTAGTCTGTTGGGTAGCAATCGTCTTGGCGATTCTGTCCCAAGTCATTGCAGGACAAGTTATAATGGCTTTCTTGCCCGATAACCGTGGATTTTGTAGGCTTCCGGAGAGTTGCGCCATGATGGAGACATCGTTTGGTTTGGCCGATATGAATCGTTGGTTTGGCCGATGTGAGTGGGGATCGGCCGGTTGATCCCTGGGACTTCCAGAGATCGTCCGTGTTGTCAGTATTTGTCAGGTGGGATCTTCTGGTGGCTTGGTCGTCGGAAGGGACTTGAATGGTTTCGACTTGTTCGCGGAATTGACTTTTTGCAGCGTCAACGTGTTGATCTGGTAACTCGTTTTTGGCGTTCGGGTAATCGAGTTGTTGGATCTTCTGGCGGACCTGTCTCCACAGGTCCGCCAGAAGATCTGTCGAGGACGATAAGAAGACGTCCGTCATCGCCATGAAGTGGAACATCCCGGACAATTGCACAAAGGGCTAAGGTGATCCCAACGCTTCCTCTGGTATCACCTTAGCCCTTAACTTGGGCAAACTCACTGGATGGTAATCGGTGTACTGCTTGAGACGCTGTTCGGGTTACTATCCGGACTTACGACGCTGGCAGCCACACTCAACCCCGTGCCGGGTGTCTCGGCTGTCGCGGTTACCTGGAGCTGCACCTGACTATTCGCGCCCAAGGCACCGAGGCTGATCGTGATCGTGTTGCCTGTCACCATCGCACCCGACGGCACCATGGTGATCATCAGGTTTGAGGGTAACGTCACGGTCACAAACGAGTTGTCATTAGGGATCGCATTGGCGCTGGTATTGGAAACGGTGATGGTGAACGTCTCGCTGTCGCCGACGCTCGTTGTCGGGCTGGATGCGACCAACCCCACGCTGAGGGTGGCGTTCTGGAACTGGAAGGCTCCAACGTCAGGCGAAGTACCCTGGGCTTCACCCACGACGGAGAAGCCGCGTTCATCCACCATTGGGCCGCCGGCGATTCCCTTGGCGATTGCCTTGCTGCCGGGTAAGAGTGCCTCGGTCTGAAGGGTTATCGAGTCGCCAGTAGCACCCACGGTCGGGCCACCGTTGTCCTGCAAAGGCCCGAGCAGCGGGTCGAGCGGGTCGGCAGCAATGCCTGTCTGGGTTGTCGAAGCAGTGAAACCGGTGTTGCCGCTCCCCGTGCCGCTGGTCCCGATCAGGTTGCCCCCATCGTCAGTGAATGCACCGACGGCGTCTGCTCCGTTCACGCCATTGTTGCCGAAGTTCCCAGCAATGATCGTGTTCTGGACGACGATTGACGAACCGGCTGACCCGTCCGAAGCAACACCGCCACCATTCCCAGCGCCATTCCCATTGATCGTGTCGTTCTGTAGGAAGAGGCTTCCTGTAAAGCCCGCCGCGGTACTAATGCCGCCGCCACTGGCACGGTCGTTGTTGTTGAGAGCGGTGTTGCCGGTGATGGTGGAATTGGTGATGCTTGAACCGTTCGCCACGCCCCCGCCGCTCGTCTCGATCTCAATACCACCTCCGTTGCCAGAGGTGGTATTGTTGCTGATGGTGCTGGCCTGGACAGTCAGCTTGGCTCCACCAGCAAAGATTCCGCCGCCGTTGGCACCGCTGATGTTATCCTCAATTTGGGAGTTGATGATTGTCGTGTCGGGGCTGCCCACGAAGATCCCCCCACCATCGCTAGCCGCGACGTTGTCCATGAAGAGGCTGTTGGAGATTACCAGGGAGCCCTGATTGTTTTCGTCGGAAAAGCCGCCGCCAGTCGTTCCAGCGAAGTTATTCGCAATGGTGGTGCTGGCGATGGTGACAGCCCCATCGCCGGAGTTGGCTACCCCGCCACCGATCGAGTCGAGAGACTTGTTGTCAGCGATGACGGCTCCCGTAATGCTCAAGCCACCGCTTTCTGAAGTGAGTGTCGCGGTCGCAGCAGCTCCCTTGCCGCCGCCACTGAAGCTGATGGTCGGGGCAGCAATGAACCCGGTCCCCGGGTTTGTAATCGTAACGCCGATGACTTTTCCGTGCGAAATGATCGCGGTGCCGGTGGCACCTGTACCACCACCGCCAGTAAATGTAACGGTCGGTGCCTTAGTGAAGCCACTGCCACCGTTCGTGATGGCGACGCCGAACACCCCACCTTGTGAAATCGCATTAAGGTTTACACCCGCACCCTCGCCCCCAGAGGTGTTACCGGTAACCAATCCGCCACTGATGACGGTCTTCCCAGTACCATCCTCATCGACGCCGCCACCTTTATCGCCGGCGTGGTTATCGCTGATCGTGGTATTGGTGAGCGACAGCAACCAGGGAGTGCTGAGGACGTTCGCCATCGCCACGCCGCCACCGTTCGAAGACGCCGAGTTGTCCGTAATGACCATATCGTTCAGGATCAGGCTGGCGTTATCGTTATCGCGAATGCCTCCGCCTTCTCCAGTAGTACCATTGCCTGGCCCGGCAACGCCATTCTCGATAGTGAACCCGATCATAGTCACCGCGATTTTCGGGGAGGCCATGATCGCTGTGGCAGCAGCTCCCTTGCCCCCACCGCCGCTGAAGGTGATGGTTGGCGGCGAGGTGTAGCCGGTGCCAGCATTCGTAATCGTCACGCTGGTAACCTGCCCGTTGGCGATCGTGGCTGTTGCGGTCGCACCGGTGCCGCCGCCACCAGTGATGGTGACGGTCGGTGCCTTGGTGAAGCCGCTACCACCATCCGTCACGGTGGCGCTGCCGACGGTGAAAATCGGGTTGATGTCGAAGACGCGAGCCAGGTGGTTGCCATCGACGGTCACGTCACCACCGCTCGTGTTCTGGATCGTCAAGTTGCCACCAGCAGATGAGATGGCGAACTCGCCCGAAGCGTTATTGACCTCTCCCGGGGTTCCGGGCAGGGTGATCATATAATTGCCGGCGACAGTCAAGTTGATGGTGTTGCCACCTGGGGTGGCATTAGCGGCTTCAATGGCTGATCGCAATGTGACGACACCAGCCGCCGGATCGAGAATGTCGGCAGTGCTGTTGACGTTGAAGACTGCGGGAGCCAAGCGGTCTTCCAACGCATTCAGTTGGAGTTTGGCCTGATACTTTGGCCATTTCGGTGCGTCATTTCGACCCGCGCCTGTCCGGACCCTAATCCACCGACGGAGGTAATTCAACATGATCAATTCCTTCCATAAGAGAGAAGTTAAAAACAATCAAACCAGTAGCGAGAATAAACAACTCTGATCCATTGAGTGCGCCATTGCCAATTCATGGCGCAGCGTCACCCTGCACGCGATTTGCACGCAAGCTCTCCGCACTTCTTCAATCGAGCGGTCGCACTTTACATTTCGATGCTGACGCCCTGAACGTGGAGGGAGGGGTCAAGCACTGTCGGAATGAACAAACTGCATGAGACGGTTGATAGCGGACCAGTGCGGGAGGCTCGGGCGCTGGCGAAATGGCGATGGCAACTGGAGAACATCGACGTACCTCAGAGTGGAAAGACAATTTCCGGACTCACTACCAGACAACGAAGTGTGAAATTCCCAGCACGGAGGAAAATAAATCTTGATTCCCGTCTGGTAGCAGAGGAATCGAAACTGTGAAGGGAAGTCGAGCGCGGTTTGTCATTTTTTCTACGGAAGCAACCCAAACTAGAATTTGACTTAACTCTATATTCATCGATCAAACCCTCCATCATCATCTCAGGACTTGGCGAATTTCCAGTGATGTTTGCCCCCGTAGAAAAGAAACGCCCTGGAATATCCAGGGCGTCCAAAGGAATCTGTTTCAGTTGTGTTAGTAACTGGATCGATCCGATCACCAGTCGGAACCGAGAACATTCCCATCAGCAGGCATGAGCGCGTTCGACCACGTTGCCGCGGAGAGGCTGGCGTTCACACCGCGGACGCTGCCATCCATGAGGCCAACGAGAACGGAGCCGGTGTGGGCGGCCTGGGAAGCCTCTTTGTTGCAGTTCGCAAGGCTCGGCTGAATTTGGGGCAGAACGGTAGTGACCCCAGCACCAAACTGGCGCGAATCGGCGATCACCGGTGTCCACTGCCACCCGAAATCGATCCCGGGGAAAGCCCAGAGAGTTCCCGTGGAGTTGTTATTGCACGCCGAGTACTCCTCTCCCCATCCGATAGTGTTCGAGGTGCCATCCGGGATGTTGCCGATGTTGTACTGAGGAGCATCGGCGTTTCCTCCTGCCCGAACCGTCCCGAACACTTGGAGGTTCGCGCCGTAGCTCGCGCCCATCCAGCTATTGATTTGGGCACCTGACCAGCCGCTGCTCAGTGTGAAGTCTGAAGGGCACTGGTACATCTTGATCGGTGTGAACCGGGTTGTGGGGTTGCCGTTGCCATCCCACGTATCGCTCGGGGTCGAGGTTGCGGCGGCGTAAAGGTTCGCCTGTTCGATGAACGGGAGCATTGTGATCAGGATGCAGCCCTGGAAGTTTCCGTATTTGGGTGCCCCTGTGCTGCTTGTCAGGGCCGGGAGCTGGTCGTAGGTGCCGGCATAGTTCTGGACGGCGAGGCCAAGTTGTTTCAAGTTGTTGCTGCACGACATACGGGCCGCACTCTCGCGGACTTTCTGTACAGCAGGCAAGAGGAGGCCGATGAGGATTGCGATGATGGCAATCACCACGAGCAACTCGATTAGGGTGAACGCTCTCCGACGGTGGAGATAGTTCGAGTGAGTGAGAGACTGCATGAAAACACCTCATAAG
>DASZJS010000641.1:0-1530 GCA_035947935.1 Gemmata sp.
TAGGCATGAACCACGCCGGCTGGGACGATCAGGGCGTAGGGCATGTTTTCTCCCACTTCCCGAACTTCTTTGGCCCCGAACGTGGGGGATGCAGCGCGGGCATCCCAGAGATACACCCGGAATGTCGATGGGCCGCTGAAGCAAAAATAATCGGCCTGATCGACGTGTTCGTGAGGTCCGCGGGCAACCCCAGGCTTGGTCTGCGATACATAGGCCATGACGGGGTGAAACTTGGGGTCGATCAGATCGTTGCGGAACAACTCGACAAGCCACCCGCGCGAGTCGTGGAAGAATTTGAGCGGAATCCAGGCCACATCGTGGATCGGTCCTCGTTCGGCATACTTTGGAAGGGGGACATTCATGGAAGATCCGTCGCAGTGAATCTCAGTGTTTGATCGAGTAGAGCACTGGAGAACATTATCTAAATGTTCTCGTCGATGCGTTGAACAGTGCCAACACCAGAAGGAGCAGGATGGGACGCATAGGGCGCTCCTGGAAAAGACACTTCACGAATGTTCGATAACAAGCAATCCGTGCAAAGGGAACCAAGTGGCCATTGTCGATTTCCTGGGCTGTGCGTCAATCTCAACCGGGAATCTCAAAACGGCACATCCTCGCCGTCTGTGAAGAGCGTTGGACCTGTGATTTGCGGCTTGAGTTTGTGCTTGCGGCGAGGCGGGCCTTCGGGCGGTTGCACGATGGTCTTGCCGGTGCCTTCAGGCTGTTGCGGCGCGGTGACGGGTAGTTCGTGACGGGATTCCAGCGTTTCCAACACACTGGTTGCACGCTTCAACACTGGCTCTGGCACGCCAGCCAGTCGGGCAACGTGGATGCCATAACTCTTGTCCGCGTTGCCAGGCGCAATCTTGTGCAAGAAGATCACTTCGTTGTCGAGTTCACGCACCTGCACGTTGTAGTTTCGCAGTTTCGGCAGAGCCCCGGCAAGCTGAGCGAGTTCGTGGTAATGCGTGGCGAACAATGCGCGACACCCAACCGCATCGTGCAAGTATTCCGTGATCGCCCACGCCAGCGAAACCCCATCATAGGTGCTGGTGCCGCGGCCAATCTCATCAAGGATCACGAGACTTCGCGGAGTCGCGTTGTTGAGGATGTTCGCTGCCTCGGTCATCTCGACCATGAACGTACTCTGTCCGCGGCTGAGTTCATCGCTCGCACCAACCCGCGTGAAAATCCGATCCGTAATCCCAACCCGTGCGGATTTCGCGGGCACGAAACTCCCAACATGAGCCATGAGCGTGAGAAGTGCGACCTGACGAATGAATGTGCTCTTACCGGCCATGTTGGGACCGGTGATGAGCCAGAACATGCCTGCTTCACCTCCAAAAGCGGCATCGTTCGGAACGAACGTACCGGGAGGTAGAATCTGGTCGAGAACCGGGTGGCGGCCATCCTTGATCTCAATTGTCGGTTCTTCGACCAGCACCGGGCGGACGTAGTTCCTCAGTGCCGCAAGTTCCGCGAGTGCTGCGAGGAAATCCGCCGCTGCCAGCACATCCGCAGCGTTCAGGA
>DASZJS010000642.1:0-2696 GCA_035947935.1 Gemmata sp.
CGAGGTTGCCGTTCAGCCGACTCGATCCGACTTCGACCACTCGCGTACTTGCTGGAATCCCATCGGCCGCCGTGAACTCTTCATCCACGCCAAGGGCACTGTTGAGGACATCGACTACCTGTTCGGCCATCAGCGGACGGACAAAAGCGTGCGAGAAGTTGTTCTTGTCGAACTTGTTGCTGGCATTCGTGGCGTGATCGAGCTGGTAGGTCCGACTGAGCAGGATCGTCCGTTCCAGTTTTCGCAGATCGAAACCACTTTCGATGAACTCCTGAGCCAGAGCGTTCATCAGGCGGCTGTTGGTTGGCGGATTGGCGAGCGAGAAGTCATCGATGGGATTCACGATGCCAACGCCGAAGTAGTGACCCCATACACGGTTTGCAAAGCTCCGCGCGAAGAACGGATTATCGGGGGCGGTGAGCCATTCCACCAGTTTGACTCGTGGGTCTTCACCCGCCTGGAAGGGAATCTCGGGGCCGCCCAAAGCACGAGGCTTGGAGAGCTTGTTATTCGCGGGATTAGGGCGACCTTTGCCGGCGACATTTGTAGAAACGAAGAACTCGCGAATGAGGATTGCGTTGTTGGCGTTTCCATTCGGAGGCTTGGCTCGACGTTCCGCATTCTCGGCCTCAATGAGCTTCTTGACCTCGGGGCTGCTGAACTGATTGGCTACGAAACTCATCTGGGTGAAGAGATTGGCGAAGGCCCAATATTCATCCTGCGTCCACCGATCGGTCGGGTGTTTGTGGCACTGGGCACATTCCAGGCGGACGCCGAGGAACGCTGCGGCGACCTTTTCGCCCCAGGCCTCGATCGGCACTTGTTGCTGACGTCGCCAGAAGAGGTCGAGCGTCTTTTTCTCGGGGTAATCGGTCTTGAAGTTCTTCTCGGCCTGCGCTTCGATTTTCTTGACGAACTCAAGCCATTCTTCGGGCGATTGGCCATCGATGCTGGTGGCCGTGAGGATGTCGCGGACGATCTGGTCGTAAGGAACATTGTCCGCGATCCGCTGGCGGAGCCAGTCATGCCACATCTGAGATCGACGCGGCTGAGTCTGCTGGGGGTTTTCGAGGGCAGTCGTATTGTTCCCGGTGATATCGCTCAACTTCGTGGCCCAGAGCGCTGCATGCAGGGGATGGCTCAGAAGTTTGTCGATGAGCTTCTCGCGCTTCTTCGGGTCGGTATCCGCGAGGAACGCCCGCACTTCCTCTGGGCTTGGGAGCTGGGCAATTGTGTCGATGTAGATTCGACGGATAAACATTGCATCGGGTGCGAGATCGGATGGCACCACGTTCATCATCTTGAGTTTGGCGAACACTTCCTTGTCGATTTGGTTCACTTCGGGAATTGTCGGGTAGGCACCGGGCTTGGCCGGAGAAGGGACCAAGACACGGATAGCCTGGACGCTGCCGCGGTACAAAACGGTGAGGCCGGCATCTCCAGGTTGGCGGGGTGTCAAAAGCCCCAGCGGAGACAATGTGGCGATCGCATCGTCGCTGATACGGAAGTCACAGAACGAGGTGATATCTTCCGTTGTGTCATCCGCGAAGGTAGCAGTTACCTTCACCTGGAGCGGTTTATCGTCGGCAAGGAGTGCAAAATCAGGTGGATTGACTTCGAGTTTCGCGATCGCGCCACTGCCACGAGTCCATTTGGCTCCGGATCGGACCCATTCGCGGAAGGTGTTATAGATCCACCCATCCTTGCCGAACCGCATGCCGCCATCGTGTGGCGTTTGTCCGGTGGCCTTGAGGAGTAAGAGACTGTCATCGGGTTTGACGAGATTCACCCGTCTGCCGAGGTTGTCGCGGGTAAGCGAAGCATGATCGAGCGCAGGTTCGTAACCGAACAGACTCAGGCGGAATCCATTCTTGCCCTGGAATGAGCCGTGGCAACTCCCGGCATTGCAGCCGGACTTCGAGAGTAACCCCATGATATGGCGCTCGAAGTCCACGTCCTTGATCGTTCCACCAGTTGGTAACACAACCTGGGCCGACGACACGGCAGGCACAACGAGACAGGAAACGAGAGCGTAGAGGCAGCGGCGGGAGAGCATGGGTTCAACCCGTTATTCACTCGTATCCGGCATGGCCCGGAGAAGAAGAAGGAGCGATGGTGATTCGCGGGCGGGTGGTGGGAGGGAAACCACGTTTGCGGCTTATTCACGGTCTGCGGTCAGAAACCAGCATCGTGAACCACAGCTTGTAACAGGGTTTTACTTCCAGGTTCGATGGCGTTCTTAACTTCAGTTTTGCGTGGGGGTTGTTGTTGAGCAAGGAAAATCGTCTTCAACATTTCCTTCTTTTGTCCCCCACATGCGGACTCTGAACCACTGAACCCCGCCCGAATGGAGGGCAGACACCGGATTTGGTATCGCTGTGTTTCCACAAATGAAGAGGGTGAAGGAATGGCCAACAACATCCGTTGGATGTTCCGATGTTCCGCTGCTCTTTGCAACCGACCTTTACGATGGCCCAGAGCCGTTTAATTCTCGGATTCGATGCTGGGTGGCCGGGGCAGAGTCTTCGATGCCCCGGACTCGCGTAGCGAGAAAACGAACTGTTGCTTCGCAACACCGGAGCATCGAAGACTCTGCCCCGGCCACCCAAATTCATGAACTAAACAGCCCTTTACGACAGCCCCGTGTTTCCGCATCATCTCCATCATCAACCAACCGTTGGGGTTGGTTCCAATCG
>DASZJS010000643.1:0-3875 GCA_035947935.1 Gemmata sp.
CAGTCGATCAGCCCAAACTCCTTCTTGATCTTCGGGGCTTTCGTCACGAGTGCTTGGTCTTGCTTCGTACCCTCAATCGGCCCACCGGCCTGATACTTCCGCGCTGCCTTAACCGCCAGCTTTGCCCCAAGCTGGGCAAGACGGGTTTCGAGGCTGCCGGTTGTGTCATCGGGCAGGATATCGATGGCTTCTTGAAGAATCATGTCGCCAGAGTCGAGTCCTGGCGTCACCTTGATGATCGTGACACCCGTTTGCGATTCGCCATTGAGAATGGCATAGGCTACGGGAGCAGCCCCACGATACTTCGGCAACAGGGAAGCGTGAACATTGATGATACCCCGGACGGGCACCGACAGCACATCTCGGGAAAGAATCTGGCCGTAGGCTGCGACTACAAGCAAATCGGGCCGCAACTGGCGAAGTTGTTCCAGACCTTCCGGTGTGTTGATGCTCTCGGGTTGTGCAACCGCGACATTGTGCTGTTGGGCAATGGTGGCCATTCCCTTGCCAGTTTGACGAGTGCTGCCACGTTTGTTCCCGGCATCGCGTTCCGGTTGGGTGACCAGTCCAACCACATCCGCACCAAACTCCGCAAGCAACGCCTCGAAGGTCGGCTCGGCAAATGTCCCAGTCCCCATCATCACTAGCCGCATGCAACTCTCCGTCCGTTCGTCATCACATTTTTGGGATCAAATCCGGTGGCAGGTCGCCCTTTTTCTTCGCCTTCTCAAAATCGGCGATGAACTTCTCTAAATCCTTCTCACTGCGATGGCGACCGATCGATCCCATCTTGTCGATGAACAACACGCCAGCGAGGTGATCGATCTCGTGCTGCCAGACGCGAGCCGGCAGTTCGTGGCAGATCATTTCGTAGCATTCACCCTTCAGGTTGTATGCCCGGACTGTCACTGTTTTTGCCCGGCGGACGTTCTGATAAAGCCCGGGGAAGCTCAAACACCCTTCCCGATCGCTGACAGCTCCTTTGGACTCGACAATCTGCGGGTTGATCGCAACGAACTCCTTGTCCTTCTCATTCGGATCGCCAGCGAAGTTCATGACCAGCATCTGAATATCGAGAGCAACCTGCGGGGCCGCGAGTCCAAGCCCCTCGCTCGCGTACATCAGTTCGAGCATCTTCCCGGCCGCAAGCTGAATGTCCTTATCGATGGACATGATCGGGCGAGCTGCAACTCGCAGCGCGGGATGGGGATATTTCACGATCTTCATCGAACGAGGCTCTCACCAAGGGCTACAAATCGTTGGATTGATGAATTATAGCAAAACCCGGAAAAGATAGAGGGGCAAGGAAAACCGTGGACACCCCGCGTTCCGCGCGGTTTCATGGTCTGCGACCGGAGTGACGTTCTCCATCGCCGCAAGAAGGAATCCCACAATGACCCGCCTTTCCCTCCCGCTCATCGCTCTGCTCGGGGGATTTTTTTCCCCCGTCCTCCAGGCAAGTGATCCCCCTCCCATTGTCGCAGGTATTGAAGGACAGCCACTCACAGCCAATGCCGCCCGTGTGGTGAAGGCCTTTGAATTCCTCGGGGCTCCGCTTTTGGCCGACACCTCGAAAGAACTCGCTACGGCAATAGATGGCAAGGATGCGAAGAAGGTTCAGCAAGTCCTCGACAAACACGTTTTGTTCGTGGTGAACATTAACCCCGAATCCCGCGTGAAAGTCGCCCGTGGTCCAGCCGAGACGAAACTTCAGCAGGCCGGGTATACCCCCGTTCTTGTGAAAGTCGTCAACGAAAGCACCGTCAAGAAACCTTTGCGCATACTCAGTCCACAGGCCGGAACGGTGTACAGCGGGGCCGGACGCCAGGAGAAAGACCCGAAGGCCGATCCGAAGGTGGTCGAGCGGTTTCTCCAGGTCGAGATGTTCACAGCCCCACCAATGACTGCCGACCTGAGCGGCCTGGGTGCGGAATACGCCATCGCTCTGATCTATTCATCCGACGCTGGCAAGCGGGAAGCTACCATCGGCTTCGATGTTGGCCAGGGTAACCAGGATCTTGGATTCCGTGGCGAAGTGCCCATCCTGTTCGAGATCAAACCGGCAATCAAGGTGGGCCTCAAGGTTCTCGATTTCGACGGCAAGCCTTCTGTTGGTCGGTTCACGTTCACCGATGCAGCCGGGCATATCTTCCCGCCACAACCGAAGCGACTGGCCCCCGACCTATTCTTCCAGAAGCAGATTTATCGACCCGATGGCGGTTTTGTCCTTCTGCCACCGGGGGAATTCACTGTCGAGTACGGTCGTGGGCCGGAATATCGAACCGTGACGCAGAAGATCAAGGTGGAACTGGGGGTGAATACCCAGATTCGACCGGGCGTATTCACCAATCCGCCGCCGGGAACACCTGGAACAATCCCACCCACTTTCGATTTCAAGTTGCTCCGTTGGGTTAATCCCGCCGATTACGGCTGGTACAGTGGCGATCACCACATTCACGCTGCGGGCTGTGCCCACTACACAACGCCGAGCGAAGGCGTGCTTCCGCAAGATATGTTTCTGTACGTTAAGGGCGAGGCTTTGAACGTCGGCTGCTGTCTAACCTGGGGGCCGTGCTACGACTACCAGCGAAAGTTCTTCGATCCCAAGCCATGGGAACGGAGTGAGCCTTTCACCATCCTGAAGTACGATGTGGAGGTTTCTGGGTTCGGCTCGCAGGCACTCGGGCACGTTTGCTTACTGAACCTTCGCGATCAGACATTTCCGGGTTCGGAGGGCACGAAGCTCAAAGGCTGGCCGACCTGGACAACCCCGCTCATGAGCTGGGCGAAGGAGCAAGGAGCCGTCACAGGCTATGCTCATTCCGCCAACGGACTCGGAGTGAATCCCTCGAACGCGGCCAAGCGGCTGTTTGCCGAACTCGATGCGAACAAGGATGGGTTCATAACAGAAGCCGAGGCCAAGGCCGGTCGGTGGCCGCTACCCGAACCGTTTGCTGCGATTGATGCCGATGGTGATGGCAAGATCACGATGGATGAGTTGATGAAGAGTACCCAGCGGGTCAACGGCAAGCTGCCGAATCTGAACATTCCCGAAATGAATGGGATTGGAGCACAGGAAATATGCGTTACCACCGCGATGAAGGTCTGCGACTTCATCTCCGCGATGGATACCGAGCGGACTCCCGAATGGAACTGTTGGTATCACATCATGAACTGTGGATTTCCGCTCAAGGTTTCTGGCGAAACGGATTTCCCGTGCATTTCAGGCAGCCGGGTAGGGCAAGGCCGCGTGTACGTCCAGCTTGGAAAGACGGACATGGTCGATTACGCCGCGTGGTGCAAAGGGATCGCACGCGGCCAATCGTATGTCTCCGATGGTTACGCACACGCCCTTGAGTTCAAGGTGAACGATGCGTCCCCTGGGTTTGGGGATGTGAAGCTCGACAAGGCCGGGCCGGTAAATGTGACGGCCAAAGTCGCGTTCGCCAGGGATATCGTTCTGGGCACAGCACCAGGAGCGCAGGTGCCAACAGGTGAAACACGCAAGCTGGAACTGATCGTCAACGGCAAGGTGGTTGCAAGCAAGGAAATCCCAGCCGATGATCGATCTCACGATGTCGCATTCGATGTGACTATCGACAAGAGTTCCTGGGTGGCTTTGCGGCACTTCCCCCAGATGCACACGAACAGCGTGAACGTGATCGTGGCTGGGAAACCGCTCCAGGCCAGCCGCGAAAGCGCGAAGTGGTGCGTTGGCGTTATCGAGCAACTTTGGAAGGTCCGCAAGGAAGCGATCAAGGCCGAGGAGCGAGCTGAGGCCGAGAAGACGTTCCAGAAGGCAATTGAGATTTACAAGAAGATTGCCGACGAAGCGGAAGAGGGAAGTTGAGACGGGCTTTGTAGGGTAGGTCGAG
>DASZJS010000644.1:0-5140 GCA_035947935.1 Gemmata sp.
CTGTCTCACGCCCACACCCGAGGATTGGTCCACAGAGACATCAAACCGGCAAACGTGTTACTTGCCGATTTACCCAATGGGAAACGCCAGGTGAAACTGGCAGACTTCGGTCTTGCCCGGGTCTATCGGGCCAGCCAGATCAGCGGTCTGACGCACCTCGGAGATCTCGGCGGCACTCCGGCCTACATGCCGCCAGAACAGATCACCAATTACCGGGAAGTGATGCCTGCTGCCGACCAGTACAGCACCGCGGCGATGCTCTACCACATGCTCACCGGCAAGTGGGTATTCGATCTTCAACCAATGCCTGCGGGGTTGTTGACAATTCTGAACAAGGAACCCGTTCCTCTTTGTTCCCGCAGGCCGGACTTGCCCAATGCACTCGGCGCGGTGATCCACAAGGCCCTGGCAAAGAAACCTGCCGATCGTTACCCCGATGTGGTCGCCTTCCGCCATGCTCTCGTGCCATTCGGTCGGTAACACGTAGCCGACAGATATCCGACCACTCACCAACGCTAGTGTATTCGACTTCTCCAATCACCTCCCGTTCCGTACATCCCTCTGAACGGCTTCTCATGGTCGAGGGCCAGATCTGTTGTCGAATCGAGGGGACTGAGGCGTGTTCCACACGGTTGAATTGATACTTGCGCTCCTGGTGGTAGCAGTCATACTTGGTGTGCTGGCGCAATGGCTCCGCACGCCATACCCGATTCTCCTGGTGATTGGTGG
Organism: Gemmata sp.; assembly: GCA_035947935.1. GTDB lineage: Bacteria > Planctomycetota > Planctomycetia > Gemmatales > Gemmataceae > Gemmata. The sequence goes on from DASZJS010000644.1 coordinate 730, forward strand.
CATTATTCTCGGTCTGCAACCCAATCTCCCGCCGATTCCTCTCGATCCGCAACTCGTGTTTCTGCTGTTCCTTCCACCCCTGCTTTACGCAGGGGCTTTTCGGACGCCCTGGGATGAGTTTCGTCAGCAACTCCGGCCGATCTCGATGCTCGCGATCGGTCTGGTGCTGTTTAGCACTGCCGCCGTTGCAGCAGTTGCACATTATTGCATCGGGCTTCCCTGGGCAGCGGGTTTTGTTCTTGGGGCGATTGTGTCTCCACCCGATGCGGTCGCAGCAATGGCGGTTACCCAACGATTGCGGGTGCCCAAGATCATCACCACGATTCTGGAAGGTGAGAGCCTCTTGAACGATGCCTCGGCCTTGGTGATCTTGCGACTGGCAATCGGGGCGCTCGGAGCCAGTGCGTTCTCGGTGTCGGAAGGAATCATTCAATTTGTCTTTGTGAGCGTTGGTGGAATCGCGATCGGCTTTTTCGGAGCGATCCTTGCGATTCGACTGCACCGCTGGCTGGAACGCACCAAGTTTGCCGACAGCAAGCTCCAGACCACGATTACCCTGCTCACCCCATTCGCAGTCTACCTACCCGCCGAACACCTGCAGGTTTCCGGCGTGTTGGCCGCAGTGACTGCTGGGCTTTGGGTGGGAAATCATTGCGAGGACGTGTTCAGTTGCGACTTATTCGACGAAGCAACGGCCGTCTGGGAATGGGTGGAATTCCTGCTCAACAGCTTCATCTTCATCCTGCTCGGGTTCGCACTGCGTAGCATCCTGGAGAATCTCAATGACCAACACTCCTTTGCGGAGATTGTCGAATACGCCGCGATTGTATCGGGGGTGGTCATCGTTGCACGACTGGTGTGGATGTTTCCGGGCGCTTATGTTCCGCGATGGCTCGACCGAAAGCTGTTCGGGATTCCAACTCCCTACCCACAATGGCAAGGCGTGTGCGTGGTGGGTTGGACGGGAATGCGTGGCGTGGTCTCTCTTGCCGCGGCTCTCGCTCTCCCGCAAACTTTGCCCGATGGTCAACCGTTTCCGGGTCGTTCGTTGATCCAATTCCTTACCTTTGCAGTGATTTTTACGACACTTGTTGGTCAGGGACTCACACTGCCCCTGGTGATCCGCGCGCTGGGGGTCGGGGCCGCGGTGGAAGTTGAGTCACCACCAGAGATCGAGAAAGACACAGAGTCAGCACGTTCGGCATGAAGTCCATATTCGGAGGGTGATCGGCTACCCCGTTCCCTCCGATATTGTCTGATGGTACGATAAGGCCGCCTGGACCCTCCCCGCCGACCTTCGAGAACATATCCATGCGATTCTTCACTCGTCTGTTCTGCTTTGCCGGGTTGATCGTCGTGATCGGCCTACCGCTACGTGCTGCCGAGCCGAGCGTTTCCGAGGGGTTAAAGCCGTTTGTTGAAAAAGGCACACTGGCCGGGGCTGTGGTCTTGGTCGCATCTCCCGAGAAGGTGCTGGCTACCGAAACCGTTGGGTATGCGGATCGCGAAGCTAAAACGCCCATGCGATCCGACAATCTGTTCTGGATCGCCTCCATGTCCAAGCCGATCACTTCCGCGGCCTTGATGATGCTGGTCGATGAAAAGAAGGTCGAACTGGATGCACCGGTGGAAAAATATCTACCCGAGTTCAGCACCCAGATGTTGGTTGTTGAAAAGGACAAGGAGCATGTTCTGCTCCACCGCCCGAAACGCCTTCCCACTGTTCGCGATCTTCTTCGCCACACGAGTGGTATGCCGTTTCAGTCGGCTCTGGAAAACCCAACTCTCGACCGTTTCTCACTGCGGGATGGCGTTTGCAGTTACGCCATGACTCCGCTCCAACATGAGCCGGGCACCGAGTACGCCTACTCGAATGCGGGGATCAACACTGCCGGTCGGATTATTGAGGTTGTGAGTAAAATGCCTTACGAGGAGTTCCTGGAGAAGAGGCTGATTGCACCTCTTGGTATGAAAGATACTACTTTCTGGCCGAACGAGGAGCAGGTGAAGCGGCTGGCGAAGTCTTACAGGCCGAACAAAGAGAACAACGGCCTTACGGAAATGCCCATTGGGCAACTTCAGTATCCACTCACCGATCGAAAGCGGCAACCGATGCCGGCGGGCGGATTATTCGCCACAGCCGCCGATGTCGCTGCTTTCTGCCAGATGGTTCTCAGCGGTGGCACAACAGCCGATGGTAAGCGGATTTTGTCTGAGGCATCGGTGCGCGAGATGACTTCCATACAGACCGGAGACATCTCGAATAAGAAGAAGGGCGAGAAAGACTATGGGCTTGGGTTGTCAACAACACGGGAGAGCAAAGGTGAGAACGGGCCTGTGGTCGCGGGACCATGCGGACACGGTGGCGCGTACGCCACTAATATGTGGATTGACCCTGACCGCAAGCTCATCACTGTCTTTATGGTGCAGCATGCGGGTTTTCCGAATAACGAAGGGGGCAAGATTCGACCGACGTTCGAGCAGGCTGCGGTAGCAGCGTTTGGAAAATGAGCTTTTACCTCATCACTCGGATCAGCACACTTCTTTTCATCCGCGCAGGAGCTGCCAATGTTCGAGATCTCGACTGGTTGGCGCAATTACGGTCTTCTCGTCCTGACGAGTTGTGTCCTGGTCGGGATATCGTTGAAACCCGCCCGAGCGGATGACAAAGCGCTCAAGGGTGCCACCTTTAAGGTAGATGATCTGAAGGTCACCGAGCTCAAGGTGTCTGGTAAGGCGACGTTACCGTGCATGCTCTGGGTTGATCCAGAAGGCTCGGCTTTTCTGACCCTGGAAGGTGGCACCGGCATACTGCGGCGAATCTCTTACCCCGACTGCAACATAACGAAGCTGAAAGACTTTGAACGGAAATTTGCCTGGATATCTCTTTCCGAGTATGGGGTTCTACTGTCTGAAACCGACACGGAAGAGATTTGGGTTGTTGATCCGACTACGTTAGAGGTGAAGAACAAGATCGCCGTGCCCAAGCTCAAGCGGGCGGTCTCGGCACCCGGCCAGAACTGGGCAGTCGCCTGCGACAGGGGACGCCCGATGCAAGACCAAAAACTCTACCTGGTGGATCTGGTACAGAAGAAGGCCGAAGTCTGGGCAGCGCCGATGGACTCGATCGGGAAGATCGGTCTCGACAATCCGGTCATGACTCCGGACGGCACACACGTCTTTGCGCAGGGAGATTTGGTGAACGGCCACATGTGCCGCTTTTCGTTCAAAGATCGCAAGCTAACATTTGAGGAAGCCGAGGAGCAGATTGGCGACAAGAGATTCATGATTGGTGGCTTCACACCAAACAACACGGCAGGAATCACGATTAGCTCGGACTCGAAGTTCGTTTGCCAGGTCTTCCCCTCCACTAATACCAAGACGCCGATTTACCCGGTTGACACATTCGCCAAGCACCAGTGCATCCTGGAGCATGGCGAGGAGCGGGATTATCCTGGCTTTCGACGTTTACCTCAGTACAGACCGATGGCGATGGGTTTTGACATCAAGGGTGGTCACATATACACGCAGGACGGTGGCCAGGAATTCACAGTGTTCACGTTAACGGGAGTCAAGAAGAAGTCATACAAACTGGGAGTTGGAAGCGTTTGGCAATATCTGGTGCATCCGGGTGGCAACCACGTCGTCTTGCTCCGCGAAGCTTCAGTCGGTGCGGGGATGGGGCAGATGATCCATTTCGATACAGTGCTGGTCGAGGTGCCCAAGCAAAAGTGACGTTCGATACCGATCAACGACATCGGCCTGAGGGCAAACGCGGAAGCACGCGACAGTAGCGTCATGACCTGGCGATGAGGGTGCAGATTGTTGAAAGTTATGCTCCCTCACTGCAGCAAACGCTGCGATCTCTCCCCCTCTGCATCGAATATGAGTTCCTACGCATCGCGTTATACTGTCAGTGTCGCTAGCCACGACACTGGAACTCGCTTGAGAAGTCCCCATGTCCTCCGCTTCCCCATCCTCGTCGGTCGAGTTGACGTTCCGGAGTGTGTATACACCCAACTTTCCGGCGTTGCTCCATCATCTGGGTATAACCGTTCTGGTTAGCACCTATCAGGCCGGTCGGCTTATCCTGCTGCGTTCCGATGGCAAGATCCTCAACACTCATTTTCGGCACTTCAAAAAGCCCATGGGCCTTGCCGCGGAACGAAACCGGATTGCTGTGGGCACAGCCCAAGAAATACGGCTGTTCCGCAACTTTCCTCCCGTATGTCAGTTGCTGGAACCGCCTGGTCACCACGATGCCTGTTACCTGCCGCGTGTAACCCACGTCACTGGGGATATCGACGTTCACGAAATGACTTGGGTGAATGATGAACTGTGGTTTGTTAATACTCGATTCTCCTGCCTGTGTACCCTCGACGATGTGAACAGCTTTGTTCCCCGCTGGCGG
>DASZJS010000645.1:0-4731 GCA_035947935.1 Gemmata sp.
TCCATGTCCGCGCCACCGGTCAGGATGATACCGGCCAGTTGGTCGAGCAGACCTTCCAGTTCGCCAATCGACTCTTTTCGCAGGGGCGGCAGCAGAATGGGCAGCCCACCCGCAGCCAGGATCGCATCAACGTATCCGGCGTTCAGCCGGAGATAAGGGGTCGCATTCTTGGGAGTGAGATAATCGGTGTTTACCCCGATGAGTGGGCGGGAGGGTGATGAGTTTGGTTCTTTGTCCTTGGTGCGGGCGGCAGGCATAAGCAGCTATCCTTCCGTGGAGCTTCGGGATACTGGAATGAGCGAGATTGAACTTGTCGGTCGATCTCTCTCATTCGCGTGCGCGGGCATCTTGCCTCAACGCACGGAATCGAGAGAAGAAGTGTAGCGATTGGGAAAAACAAAGTGCAAGGGCAAGTTGCGGATTGGGAATTGAGAATTGGAAGATCCGGAGACGTCACGCTATCTCGTTGTGGCATTCCCATCATCAATCAACAACCAACAATCCACAAAATCACATATCGAAATACAGCGCAAACTCATAAGGATGCGGGCGAACACGCAGGGCTGCGACCTCGGCTCCGCGCTTGTACTTGATCCACGTCTCGATCACATCCTCGGTGAATACTCCACCGTGCAGCAGGAACTCGTGATCCGCCTCCAGCGCGACCAGTGCCTCATCGAGCGTTTGCGGAGTTTTCGGTAAGCCTTTCAACTCCTCCGGCGGCATGTCGTAGATATCCTTGTCCAGCGGCAGGCCAGGGTGAATCTTGTTTCGCACGCCATCGAGCATGGCCATCAACATCCCGGCAAACGCCAGATATGGGTTGGCTGCACCGTCGGGGATGCGATACTCCAGTCGCTTCGATTTGGAATGCGACGAGTAGACCGGAATACGGATCGCAGCCGAGCGGTTTCGCTGGCTGTACGCCAGATTTACCGGAGCATCGTATCCGGGAACCAGTCGCTTGTAGCTATTCGTTGTGGGATTAGTGATCGCGCACAGGGCCGGTGCGTGTCGGAGCAACCCGCCGAGCGAGTACATCGCCACATCGGACAGATTCGAGTAATCGTTACCGTAAAACAGGTTTATCCCGTTCTTCCAGAGCGAGACGTGGACGTGCATTCCGCTGCCGAAGTCCTCGAACAGCGGCTTGGGCATGAATGTGGCCGTCTTGCCATGCCGTCGGGCGACATTTTTCACGATGTATTTGTACTTCAGCACGTTGTCGGCCATCGGCACCAGTTCATCGTAGCGGATGTTGATGGCACACTGCCCGCCGCTGGCCTTCTCGTGATGGTGGCTCTCGACGGTCATGTGACAGTCCATCATGGCGAGCATCATCTCGCTTCGCAGATCGTGCAAGGCATCCTGGGGAGGGCAGGGAAAGTAACCCTGCCGATAGGGAATCTTGTACCCCAGGTTAGGCCGTTCATCGCGGCCGGTGTTCCACTGTCCTTCACCCGAGTCCACGTAGTAAAACGCCGAGTGGGTGGTCTGGTCGAATTTCACATCGTCGAAGACAAAGAACTCCAGAGAGGGACCAAAATACGCGGCGTCCGCTACCCCCGTCGATTTCATGTAGTTCACAGCTTTTCTGGCGACATTTCTGGGATCTTTGGTGTAATCCTCCTTGGTTAGCGGGTCCTGGATATTGCAGATCATGGCCAGGGTGGTGTCCTTGCAGAACGGATCGAGGAAGAGCGTGTCCGCCTGGGGGACGAGGAGCATGTCCGATTCGTTGATCTCCTTCCACCCACGGATGCTTGAGCCATCGAATCCGTGGCCATCCTCGAACACGGATTCATCGATCACTTCGGCCGGAACGGTGAAATGCTTCCATTGACCGGGAAAGTCCATGAATCGAAGGTCAACAGCCTTCACTTCACGTTCGCGGAGGAAAGCGAGGACTTCGCGGGGGGTACGAACGGGTTCACGGGTGGGCAAGATTGTCCCTCAATTGGCAGCGCGATTGTGATTGCGCGAACGCAGGAGAGAGGTGGTGCGTCTCTGGTGTTATAGCAACTTTTTGGTGTGGAACATTCGAGCTTTGTTACCAGGGTTCCGTTCGCCAAAGGCTCTCTCCACCCTTGGCTACCATGGTATGCCCCTAGCGAAGCGATGCGGAACCCCCTGGTAACTGACAGCACACTCTGGGTGAGATAGGCGAATAGGATGTGACTGGCTCTCAATTGAGGCTCCAGATTAACCCAATACTTCTTCGCCCTTCGTTCGCTCGCCTTGATTCGCATGCCAATGCCGCCTAGAATTCCGCAGACTCAGCTCCCTTCCTGCCCGGTTCCCACTGGGCCGCCGACCGAGACAGCGGGTATCTCTCCCACCCCGGCCTTCTCTCCCTATCGGGCAGGGGCCACCCGCTCGCGACGCCCCGGACCCGGACGCTCAACCCGCCCGTTTCCCCGGTTGGAGCCGCCCCGGCCGCGGATAAGATGGGCGCAGGGTCGGTAAACGGGAAACGTCCAAATGTGGGAATAGTTTTCAAGTTCCAGGTTGCGAATGGAAGATACTGATCTTTGAAACCAGCGAACGAACGCAAGACCTCGAACTTGTTACTATTCCCTACTGGACGACAACCGGCAGTTTTATCCCTTCCATCCCTTCGTTGGGGGGAGACGGCGTAGATGTATGAGCGATTTACAGACAGAGCCCGCAAAGTAATGCAGCTGGCCAACCAGGAGGCGCAGCGGTTCAACCACGAGTACATCGGCACCGAGCATATCTTGCTCGGACTGGTGAAAGAAGGCTCGGGTGTCGCGGCTAATGTCCTCAAAAACCTGGACATCGACCTTCGCAAGATTCGATTGGAGGTCGAGAAAATTGTTCAACATGGCCCGGGTGGGGAGCAGGTCGTCATGGGCCGGCTTCCTCACACACCCCGAGCCAAGAAAGTCATCGACTACTCGGTTGAGGAAGCTCGGAACCTCAACCACAACTACGTGGGCACCGAACACCTGCTCCTTGGTTTGCTCCGGGAGCAGGAGGGTGTCGCGGCCCAGGTTTTGATGAACCTCGGGCTGAAACTGGAAGACGTTCGCGAAGAAGTCCTGAACCTGTTGGGGCACAACATGCCGAACGAAAGCGAATCTGGCGGCGGTGGCGGGGGCAGCGGGGCGTCCGAACGGTCGTCCGGCCGATCCAAATCCAAGACCCCGGCTCTCGATAGCTTTGGCCGCGACCTGACCGAACTTGCCCGGCAGGGCAAGCTCGACCCGGTTATCGGTCGGGCCAACGAGATCGAGCGAGTCATTCAGATCCTCAGCCGCAGGCAGAAAAACAATCCCGTGCTGCTCGGTGAGGCAGGGGTCGGGAAGACCGCCATCGTCGAGGGCCTTGCTCAACTCGTGATCGACCAGAATGTACCGGAACTGTTGAGAGATCGGCGAATCGTCGTTCTCGATCTGGCCATGATGGTTGCGGGGACCAAATACCGCGGCCAGTTTGAAGAGCGCATCAAGGCGGTGATGAACGAGGTTCGTCGGGCCAAGAACACCATTCTGTTCATCGACGAGTTGCATACTCTGGTTGGAGCCGGCGGGGCGGAAGGGGCGATTGATGCCTCGAACGTCCTCAAACCGGCTCTGGCCCGCGGCGAAATTCAGTGCATCGGGGCCACCACGCTCGATGAGTACCGCAAGTACATCGAGAAGGATGCGGCTCTGGCCCGCCGGTTCCAGGCAATCATCGTCAACCCACCGAGCATGGCTGAAACGGTCGAGATCCTCAAGGGGCTCCGCGACCGCTACGAATCGCACCACCGGGTGCAGATCACCGATGCCGCACTCAAGTCGGCGGTCGAGCTGTCGGAGCGTTACATTTCCGGGCACTGCCTGCCGGACAAGGCGATCGATGTGATCGATGAAGCGGGTGCCCGCGTCCGCTTGAAGGCCATGACCCGGCCACCTGATCTCAAGGATATCGATGAGCGGATCGACAAGCTCAACACCGAGAAGGAAGCTGCGGTGATGGAGCAGGACTTCGAAAAAGCTGCTCACTTGCGCGATCAGGCCGAGAAGCTCAAGAAGGAGAAGGACAAGCTCACCAAGGACTGGCGCGACAAGGCCAAGGAAGCCGATGGGATCGTGGATGAGGAGGTAGTGGCGGAAGTTGTCAGCAAGATGACCGGCGTGCCACTCAAGAAGGTGGGCGAAGATGAAACCCGCCGACTCCTGAACATGGAGGCGGAACTCCACGGCACCGTTATCAGTCAGCACGAGGCGATCCACGCCATCGCCAAGGCCGTCCGCAAGAGCCGATCCGGCATGAAAGACCCGAAGCGGCCAATCGGCAGCTTCATCTTCGCGGGACCGACGGGCGTTGGTAAGACGCTGCTCGCCAAGCAACTGGCGAAGTTCATGTTCGGAGACGAGAACAACATCGTGCAACTCGACATGTCGGAGTACATGGAGAAGCACAACGTCTCCCGGCTGGTGGGCGCCCCTCCGGGTTACATCGGTTACGAGGAGGGCGGCCAGCTCACCGAGAAGATTCGCCGTCGTCCTTACTCCGTGGTTCTGCTGGATGAGATCGAGAAGGCTCACCCCGATGTCTGGAACATGCTGCTCCAGATCATGGAGGAAGGTCGGCTCACCGATAACGTGGGCCGGGTGGTGGACTTCAAGAACACCATCGTCATCATGACCACGAACATCGGCGCTGAGACGATCGTCGATCAGGGCGACATGACCTCGATTCTCACTCGCGGTGTGAAGAAGA
>DASZJS010000646.1:0-7048 GCA_035947935.1 Gemmata sp.
TTCGGTCCGACACACCGCTTTGACTACATGAGCATCAGCTCTGTGGTAGCCGCTTTTGAAATGGGTGTGTCTCGGAGTCTTCGCCAACTCACCTCAGTCGTTCGAGTTCCCCTGGTCAGCCCAACATGCGTAGAGTGGGCGCGAGTAGCGCGCTTTACAGTAGTGCAGCCATCCCAGTTCCATCCATTTGTAAATCGTCGTCTTGCCGAGCCCAAGGCGACGGGTCAAGTCAGTCGGTGCCCACTTGTTATTCTTCAATAAGTGTTTCAGACGTTCAAGGCTTGGGAAGGCCGTCCTTACAGCGAAACCAAGTCCCGCCGCTCGCCTAAATGGGCAACTTGTCTGGACGAATCACTCGGGAACCAGGACGTGGTCGCGGTTGCTCTGTTCTGGTGCGATTTCAGGGAATTGAGCAAGACATTCGGAATCGATCTCTGTTCGGTCCTGACCGCGAGTTGGCACAGGTGAGTTATCTTCCCGATCGGCAGACCCGGATTGCGTTCGCCGCTGGAGCGCCTCCTGAACAGCCAGCACAAGCTCGTTTGGTCGATACGGCTTGTTCACAAACCCCGCCATCAATTCTTTCTCCAAATCCGAAAGTTGCTCAACCGCATAGCCACTGGCAAACAAGACGCGCACCCGGGGATTGAGTGCCAACAGATGACGGAAGGCCTCGTGTCCTGAAAGTATGGGCATCGTAAGATCGAGAAGAACCAGATCGATCCGGTCTCCCTCACGCGAATACAGATCGATTGCCTGCTGACCATCCTCTGCCTGGAGAACGGTGTATCCACTCGTCTGCAAGGTCGCTGCGGCGAGTTGGCGGATCATCTCTTCATCGTCCACAACGAGAATCGTTTCCTTCCCCGTTCGCCGCGGAGCAGTGGGAACCGGTTCGGTAATCGATGCGTTGCTGGGTTCACCGCGCGGGAGATAAATGTCGAATCGAGTTCCTTTGCCAACCTCGGACCAGCACTCGATCCACCCCTTGTGCTGCCTCACGATCGCAAACACCATCGGGAGACCCAGACCCGTACCTTTCCCGACCTCTTTAGTGGTGAAGAATGGCTCGTACATGCGGGCTTTCACCTCCGGGGGCATCCCCGAACCCGTATCCGTCACTCGTAGCCTGACAAAGTCGCCCGTGCGGGTGTTTCGACCGTTCGTGCCCGATAACTCGCTTGCGGTCACACAGGCGGTTTCGATTGCGATTTTTCCAGCCCCGGCAATCGCATCTCGGGCATTCAGGCAAAGGTTCATCAAAACTTGATTGAGCTGCGTTGTGTCGGCCTGAATCGGCCAAAGGCCAGAGGCAAAGTGAGTTTCGATGCGAATCAATGGGTCGATTGTCCGCTGAAGTAATTCGACAACTTCTTCAACAGTCGCGTTGAGGTTGGTCGACATCCAGTCGAGTTGGTGGCGGCGGGAGAAGCCGAGAAGCCGCTGGGTCAGCGACGTCGCACGCGCTGCGGCGTTCCTTGCCGAGATAGCAAGATCGTGGATCGGATCTTCGCCGGGCAGGTCCATCAACATCAGTTCGAGGTTGCCTAGAATCACCGTGAGAAGATTGTTGAAATCGTGAGCGATTCCTCCCGCCAACTGCCCAATCGCATCCATTTTGCTTGCCTGATGGACGTGAACTTCGAGTTGCCGCTGCTCGGTCACATCCCAGCAGATGCCAAGTACGCCAGTCGTCCGTCCCGAGGCATCGTGTACGGGAGTCAGTACCCTACGTATGCACGTCCGCCGACCGTCTGCCAGGGAGTCTTCCTCTGTTTCCACGCGCTTCCCTTCGGCGAGGACGGTTCGCAATTCCTCCGCAAGGGTTGCTGCTCGCTGAGGCTCGAATAGATCGGCTTCCGTTGCACCAACAATCTCTGCTTCTCTTCTGCCGACACTCTTGCAAAACTGCACGTTCGCGGCGACGTAGCGATGTTCGCAATCCTGAAGGAAGATGCCTTGCCCCAGGTTCTCGATCAGCGTGCGATATTTCTCTTCACTCTGCGTGAGCGCGCACTGTGTCAGTTCCCTCTCGTGCACCTCGTTTTCGAGTGCGAAAGTCCGTCGCCGCGCAGTTTGAGCCAGGTGAACTGCCAGTGCCAGCAATCCCGTGGTCAATAGTCCAAGCATTAGGGCCAATTTCGGCAGCGATAGACTTTCGCGTTCCAGGACAGCCTGAGTTGGCGATAGGGACAGGTGCCAGGGGAATCGTTCGTAGTTGAGCGGGAGTGTCTGGTTCCATTGCTGGTACTTTCGCTCGGAATCGTATCGAGTAAAGATGACCTCCTCATTGTTTGAATTGGGAGCCTCCTTCAAAACGGTAACTGCATACCCGGGTGCAACACTCGTGTTGATAATCGCACTGAAGAGATCTTGAACCCTAATAACACTCAACAAGCCACCATCGGGAGCCCCATTACGGTGAGCGGCGAAAACAACCATAACCCGGACTCCCCGCCAGCTTGAGCGCGGTGGCTGGAGAGCAATCGTTCGTCCTTCGTGAACGGCTTGCGCGAGTGGTTCGGAGACCCCAAGGTCTGCGAAGGCCTGCGGAAGATTTGTGCTCAAGATGGATTCGACCCAATTGATATTCAGCGTTCCATCGATCTGTGCAACCCCCAGACAACCCGGTAACTGGCCAACGTAAGAACCGATGCTGTCTTTCCTCTTTTCCGCTGCCGTATTTGGCCAATTCTCCGACAGGGTCACCACACCGTTTGTGTGTTGCACCAACCGGTCGTGCGTCAGACGTTGGAGATTCGCCACTTCTAATTGAAGCTGTCTTTGAATGCGATGATTCTGATCGGAATTCAATCCCAACCAGACCACAATCGTGGATGCAACTCCAACGGCACCTACCAATAGTGGGAGGAGATGCCCCAGGGCTATAGAGGGCAGGCTTTTTCGGCACATGGAGACAAGAAGTGCCAGGCCGGCAATTGCAATCCCTGTGGCCCCAAAAATGGATGCTCCCGCTGGTCGGACAAATATTTCACAGATGTTCGTCAGCAGGACTACAGGGCTGGCGAGAATCAAGAGAAGCCCGACCGTAATGGAAACCAACATATGAACAGAACGAACTTTGTGTCGGGCAGTAGCAAGAACGGCTACTCCCCCTAGGCAAAATGCTAGTGCCATCCCAACAGTCGCACCACCAGTGGGGAACGCGACAGAAGCGTTTGAAGGTGTGAAAGCCCAGCGATCAAGACTTAGGCCAATCGCTGGGATGTCTGCCAACAGGAGAACGCATCCGAGAGTGCATAACCCCAAAGCGAGGCATCGCGCTGTCCGGAACCGCCCCATACCAAGAGCGAAGTATGTCAATCCCCAGAACGAAAGACCTATCGCGGCGTTGTAGTGTATTGGAGAGAAGGAGGAGTCGAGTTGCGTGTAGATCGGTTCACCGATCCCCCAAGCTATCAGGCCTAATAAACCGATCGCGACAAGCAAGGAGCCCGATACGAGAAACGCAGTTCGCCAAAGGCGCAAATTCGAGCACTCCATCAGCCGAAACGCCGAGACTTCAGCCGTTTGTTCAGATAATGACGCGGGAGAGAGAATCATGGCTTCAGATCGATCTCGTAGGTCATTTGTGTACCATCGACTTTGAGGACCAATCCAGACTCTTCGGGAAGTGCGTAGCGAGGTGGAATCACAATCGATTGGGAGTTTGCTGTCTCCACTGGCGTTGGAATTGGGCCATCGACACTCGGAGGTAACTTTTGATTCAACCGGAGTCCCGCAGGCACTTTCGCATGAGCCTGAACGGTGGCGAGCGCCGAACCGCAGGGCACATTCGGAATTGAGTATTGTCCATCCACGATCAACCCGCGAACAATCTGCTTGTCCGCGCAGTAGAGAATCACCGATCCACTTTTGACCGGCTTACCCTCATAGGTCACCGTCCCGCTGACAGTCGCAGTTCCCGAACCGCAGCCCGCGGCGAATAACGAGATCGAGACGACAAACCAAACTGTGGGAACGGACAATCGTCCATTGCGTTGCATCCTTCAATCCTCAAGAGTCGCGAGAAGGTGTGTCAGTACGCATCCGCGGGGAGAACTTCTCCTCCCGCGGGAGTGCAGAGATACCACCACGTGTACATTGTGACACTGGCTGATAGAAATCGAACGCTCCCATCGGCAAGTGCAATCTGGATTCCGCCAGGATGCGGGGACGATGAAATGGTCGGATCGCATCCGCCGTTGTATGGGTTCGGCTGCACAAGGAATTTCGACGCGGGACCGTAACTGTAACCGTTCCAGGAAATCTCGCACCCTGGGTGGTAAGGCTGGAGACTCGAACCGGTATAGAAATACCCCCAAAAGTCGCCACCAGCAGGGTAGTTGCTGTTGAAGCACTGAGCGTATTTCTCGGTTAAGAGAATGGTGTTCGATGCCCCATCCGGGAACGATGCGACGAGTGACGCATACTGCTGAGGCGAGTTAATTGCTCCCGATGCATTCACCTGACAAACCACCTGGGCATTCACGGCATACGTACTCACGCCCCAGGTGTTGCCCATCAAATCCTTCGCCGTTGCCTCGGTGGGCGCGCTGGGGTCTGATGGACAGACGTAGAGACGTACGGGTTGAGCAAATACCTGGTTATTTCCAACAAAATAGATCCCGGCATAATAGGACTGTTGATACAGTGCGCTCTGTTCGAGGAACGGCAGCAGGTGAAAGTGGAATGTTCCATAGGCATTTGCACCTGGCCAATACCCCAGACCCGGTGGGAATGTCTGGTTGACATCGTGGCCATGATGAGCAGCAAGAGTGATCTGACGGAGGGAATTGCCGCATTTGATTCGAGCAGCTGTTTCCCGAACCTTTTGAACGGCTGGGAGGAGTAACCCGATCAGAATCGCGACGATCGCGATAACGACGAGCAATTCGATCAACGTGAACGCTGGCCGTCGGCCAGAGGCTTGTTGTGAAAACACGGCTTAGACTCCGAGGAGGGCGTTACCCGGTTTGCCGCATCTACGAATCGTTCGATTCGGTCAACTCTTGAAGCTGACGTGAGTTGATGAGGGTCTACTCAGACCTTAAGTCATGATTTCTTTCAGGCCAACCGATATGAGGAGGTCTTTCCCACCAAATATTGCGCCCGCACCAAGTTTTCTTGTACTTTCGCAAGAATTGAGGCTTGGATCAGAGTTCAACGCTAGGAGTGGAAGACTTGGCAGCGAAGGATCCACAGATTTGAAGAAGACAGTATTGATCCGCAGATTTCGCAGAGAACGCAGATTATAAAACAAAAGACAAATCATAATTCTGTCTTATAATCTGCGTTCTCTGCGAAATCTGCGGATCAATACTGTCTTCTCTTTCACCTCATCCGATTACCTGACAGGCGGGCGTGGGATCGGTCGCAGATACTTTAACCAGGTATCCGGGACGACGGTTGACTTGCCTGGCGCGACTCCCACGGATCGAAACACATTCGCCCCGGTCACCTCAGCCTGAACCAGATCCGCTGCGATACCGGCAACGTAGCCAGTTGCAATTCCGGTTCCTCGAAGAACCAGCCCGCCTCCCAGATCGAGGGCTTCGGGACCGAGAAGATCGGGCTTGGCAAGGAGTGTTATGCCAGTCCCGCCACCAACCAGTGATCGTACCTCGGGGACACCCACCGTTACCGCACCCGGTGAATCGCTCGGGATGCCGACGCCAGCTCGGGGTGTGACGTAAGACCGGAACACGGCCTGGCCCTCACCCGGCTTTGCCGAGAGAGTTTCAAGAAACACTCGGGGGGAAATCTCTACATCCCTTCGGAGAGCAGGTAGAAGAGGATCGGGCTGATAGCCGGTGGCCACCACAAAGGCATAACGCCCCGCGACAGGCACCGTGAATTCGAGCATCTGTTCGTAAACCACAAAACTATTGGTTCGGAAGATCTGATAGGGACCACCAGCAGACCGGGCACTCTCGGCCATCTCATCGCTGGGTCTTTTTTCCCCATTCGGATCCATCTGGCGGAATATCCTGAGAATTACCGGGTATGCAGGAATATCCAGACTGGGCATCTTGGGATTGAGCGGCTCTCTCCATTGCATGACGAACCGCACCCGGACGCCCGCGGGGAGATCGGTTGAAACCTCTCCTGTCGGTGAGCTGAACCCCAGGAAATTCATTTCCGGAGACCAGTTCCCGGCTGGAAGCGGAGAGTTCAGGGACGCAAATTCCATTGTTCCATTTCGGTTTCCATCGAGGAACGATCCACCCCACACCGAGGCTCCAGAGGGGCTTGCTGCCTGAACCCAAACAATAGGTGCCTTGGCGGTCGCATAAGCACCGGTTGCAGGCCGGACAGATCGCGGTGGAGCGGGGGCTGCAAGGCGATCCAACGTCCGACTCAGTTCACTCAACGCATCGAGAGGGTATCCGGATTCCCACACCAGCGGGTTGACAACGATTCTTGCCCCACCGAGCGCCGCAGTGACCTGTTTCTGGAATTCGTTGAACCGCTGAAGTCTGAGGGTGAGTTCACCCTGTTTAGCAATAACGGCATTCAGTGTCGCCTTGGCGCGAACCCTGCGAGCTTTCGTGGGTTCATCATCGGCCAAGTCCTCGAATGCCAACCGGTATTCCTTCAATGCGGCATCCTTGAGTTTGGTCAGTTCCGCAGAGCGAGTCGAGAGATCGAACAACCGCGATCGCATTGCGGTGGAGTAGGCCATATCTCCCCTGGCGACCCGGATAATGCCGAGCAATTGAAAGAACGAACCCATATCGATCCGTACCAGAACCAATTCGGCATCCGGAGCGGTCAGTGCGACTGCCCGGGCAACCGCAATGTTGGCAGAAGCGCGATTCGGGTCAGTCGGGAATGGCTCAATCTCAGGGTTCAATTCGGTCGTCAGGTCCAGAATCCGAGTCTTCCTGGGAAGGGATGTCCCAATCAGTTTGTCGGCCCCGGTGAAATCTGAACCGATCACGATCACCTTCACTCCAGACCCGGTGTAGCCAAGCCGTTGCAAAGTATCGACGCCCGAAGTCCTGAGGAGGTCCGGCATCGGAGATGGCTTTTGTGTGGGGAGCAG
>DASZJS010000647.1:0-2448 GCA_035947935.1 Gemmata sp.
TCCTCCGCGAGCAAATCGCAGGCGACCTCCTCCCGGCCTCCTCTCCCGAGGAGCGGGAAGAGCACATCATCGCGACTGGCTTCCTCGCCGTGGGCGTGAAGGACGTGAACCAGCGGTTCAAGGTCCGGTACATCATGGACAACGTCGACGAGCAGATCGACGCCGTGAGCCGATCCGTCCTCGCCACCACGGTCAGTTGCGCCCGATGCCACGACCACAAGTTCGACCCGATCCCGACGACCGATTACTACGCTCTCGCGGGGATCTTCACCAGCACCGATAATTGCGCGGGTGTCCGCAACAAGATGGGTGGTGGTGGACTCGATTATTACGATCCATCCATGCTCGTGAAACTCGCGAGCGAACCTCCACCTGTCCCAACCAAACAAACCGAAAAGCTGAAAGCGGAACTTGATGAGGCAAAAAAGGCCTGGGATACCATCCGCGGCACTCCAGAAGGGCTGAAGATCGCCGCGGACGGTAATCCCACGCAGCGCCCATTCCGTCTGAAGTACGAGAAACTCCAGGCCGAGTACGCGGCCCTCACCGATCCTGTTGCCCGGGGTTATGCCATTCACGGAGTTCGGGATTCCAAGAAGGTCGGCGACACCGAGGTTCGCATTCGGGGTGAAGCCGAGAAACTTGGCCCCGCCATCAGCCGCGGATTCCTCACGACATTCGAGGTGCCTGGAGCGGCCAAGGTCAACTTGGTACAAAGTGGCCGACTGGAGTTGGCAAACTGGCTGACGAGCAGCAAAAACCCGCTCACACCACGCGTTGTCGTGAATCGCGTGTGGCAACACCTGTTCGGTCAAGGGCTGGTAAGCACGGTCGATAATTTCGGCGTCATGGGTGCGACTCCTTCACACCCGGAATTGCTCGACCACCTGGCCAATCGCTTCATCGATGAAGGCTGGTCCGTGAAAAAGCTGGTCAGGACGATTGTGCTGACGCGGGTGTATCAATTGGGCTCCGAAACTGTTGAATCTCAAAAGGCGGTCGATCCCGCCAACCGGCTTATCTGGCGGCATAGTCCACGACGACTCAGCGCGGAGGAAATCCGGGATGCTGTGCTTCTCGCTGCCGGAACTCTGGACACCAGGCGGCCAACTGGGTCGCCAGCCCAGGAACTTAAGATGACCGAGATGACGGATAATGGGAAAGAGGCCCGCACGATCAACGACAAAGCCGATGGTAACAAACACCGAAGTATCTATCTGCCTCTACTCCGTGGAGTCACTCCCCACGCTCTGGAGGCGTTCGATCCGGTGGATCAGACCCTCGTGACAGGCAACCGGGATGCCACCACAGTTTCCGGACAGGCTCTGTTCCTCCTCAACTCCACTTTCATCCGTCGACAAGCATTGAACTTGGCCGAGCGATTACTCAAGGACAAGGACACACCAGACGACGTTCGCATCCAAACGGCTTATCGCCTCGCACTCGGTCGCACACCCACTGATAAGGAGATCGCACGGGCGAAAGCATTCCTGGGCGAGTACGAATCGGAGTATCGCACTGTGGCAGCGGATACCCCGAGCGCGAAGCCAAACGAACCCAAGAAGCCAATTGATCCCAAGAAACCAAAAGAGCCCCCTGCTAATCCGGACGAGATCGACCAGACTGGCGAGCCAATCGTTGAGCGCGATATACACCCCATGGACGCCCATACCGCTGCCTGGCTTGCTTTTATCCAGGCTCTCTTCGGTTCGGCTGAGTTCCGTTATCTTCGTTGAAATCAAACTCTAGGATAGGGTTAACCATGACCCCATTGATCCACAAACCATCGCGGGAAATCCATATGACTGCCGATTCCACACTCCGCATTCCTCACACCGAATTCGCTTTGTCCCGGCGACAGGCGCTAAAGTCCGCCAGTGCTGGCTTCGGCTTGGTTGCGCTCGCGGGTATCCTCGGTGAGCAAGCCCGGGGAGCCGCACCAACGCCAAAGCCATTGGCCCCAAAGGCACCACATTTTCCCACGAAAGCCAAGCGGATCATCTTTGTGTTCATGCAAGGGTCTATCTCCCAGATGGACACGTTTGAATACAAAGCGCAGCTTCAGAAAGATGGCGGCAAACCTGGCCCGGGCGGCGGCACACTCACGGCTTCAAAGTTCAAATTCAAGCAGTATGGGGAAACGGGTTCCTGGTTTTCCGAGTTGTTGCCGAACATCGCAAAACACGCCGACAAGCTTTGCTGGCTGCGTGGCCTTCACACGGATACCCCTGCCCACCCACAAGCCGTCGTGCAATTGCACACCGGCAGCGCGAATGCCGCTCTCACTCGCCCAAGCATGGGGTCATGGCTGCTCTATGGCCTCGGCAGTGAGAATCAGGAACTCCCTGGCTACGTGACGATCAACCCCACACCAAACTTCGGCGGGGCAGTGAACTACGGGAGCGCGTTCCTCCCCGCTCACTTCCAAGGTACACGGATCAACGATCA
>DASZJS010000648.1:0-3896 GCA_035947935.1 Gemmata sp.
GCAGGGGAAATAGTTTCAGGCTCTTTGCTCTTGCTCTTCACGAACTCGTTTATCACTTCCGGCAGGGCGAAAAGTTGGAAGTCGTCAGTGTGTAGCCTTCGCCTCGGAGCCCGTCGATCCAGGACTGATAATCTGCCCAAGCCATTCGCTCTGGCGGCGTCTCAACCTGAGCGCGACCGCTGATGTGTACCAGGTAGGTATGCCCTTTCTCTATGGGCATCTGCGGTGGTAGTTCCCGCCACAGAAAGACCGTCTTGCCATCGAATGCCATGAGTAATGCTGTCACTGTCTCACCAGGACGAACGGCGGTCTGTTGAGCAGCATCGCTTGCGAGCGGAAGGCTTACCCTTCCTTGTGAAGAGGATTGAGAGAATCCGACAGGAAGATCCAGGAGGTTTTTGGTAAGAACGTACCAACAGAAAAAACAATGATTGCTCGTTGCGCCCGGCAGGGCGGTTGGGTCTCGCCCGAGAACCTCGTCGCGGAGAGCGGATAATCCCTTGCGGAAGATCGTCCCAACAACAGGATGCTTCCGTGCAAATCGGATGATGTCCTCGACACTATCGGTGTGGATGTTTCCAATGGTCAGATGATCCAGGTCCGAAGCAAAGCCACAACAAGGTTTCACCTCCCCTTTCGGGTTGACAATCAAGGCCTGACCCGGACCCTCGCAATAATCCTCCTCAAACCACGTTCCATCCCATGGATTGCCAGGCAATCCCTCTGCTCGCTCGACAGTTGCCAGATGGTTCCAGTTCATCGTCATGGTCAACTCGTCGCTGACCAGCATGTAACGTCTGAGGATGTCGGACCATTCGACTACACCATCGAGTGCTTTTGCCAGTCTGTGGATTGGCTCCAATCCCTGATCTGGTGAGCGGCTTGCATAGCTGAGCGACAGCACATTATCGCGATTGAAGACAGCCCGGGCCACTTGGCAGAACCCCGCGAGTTTCGCAATATCCATCCCGTGGAACTTATCGACGCTCAGCCCGATCTTCCCGGAGAACCCCACATCTCGGAGTGGAACCAGGACAGACTCCAGATGTTTCGTATCGCGATGCCAAACCCCATTCGTCATCATCTTGTCGAACCGAAAACCGAGGGTCGCCGCTCGCTGAGTGAGAGCGATCAGGAACTCGGGATACAGGAATGGTTCACCACCCGTGAAACCAAGAACCTCGATCCCGTATTCGTGAGCTTGCTCCAAAAAACGAACTGCTACGGGAATCGCAAGCCGATCGGTCCACTCGATAGGTACGCAGCAGTGGGGGCAACTCAGATTGCACTGGTACGTCCCTGCGAATGAAAGATAGTTGGGTCGGAATGTTCGCGTTCGCCGCGATACGGGTCGACATTCGCCGCGGGTTAGAGACGGTGTTTGATGCGACTTGGCCATTGGCGACGATCCAATCCGAACGAAGAGTTCTTATAGGTCTACATTACGGGGAAACCACGGCCTCGTTCAATCGAAGTGATGTTTTGGAGACAGCTGGATGGGTTGGCTCTGCCGAATCTCGCCGTGCATGGGCCTTTAGACTTATCTCCTTCGCACTACGAGTTCAGCGAACGATCTGAGCCGACAATCGGCGTTCGACGAGAGATGCCCAGGTTATTGTTGCTTTCTCGTTGCGCGAGACAGGTTGTTCCTATTTCGCGGATGCAAGCAAGAATCCCGTTGCGAAGGAGAGTGCGATCAAAACCACAGCGATAACGACCATTGCTGTTGCCTTCTGTACGCTGAGAACAATTTGAGTGCGTTCGCTCCCAAGACTCATCGCATCCATCCCCGAGGTGGGAATGGGCTTCGATTGTGCATCGCCCTGCGGTGCGGTAGTTGTGCCGGGCTTCCCCAGAACTGCATCCAGTTCACGCTCGAATAGTGGCCGCTCATCCCGAGATCGGGAATCGGAGGTGGCTGTCGAAGTCGACTGAGGGGCCGAAGCCTTCGTTGTTCGTGTGCCAGGCGATCCAGAGCTTGGTGATGGGACAACTGGCGGAGCGGTCTGAAGATTTGTTGCTGGCGATGATGCCTGAGCATTGCGATGAAATGCGGGGGGCGAACCTTGAGATCGAGTGGAAGAGGATGGTAATTCAGGATTAGGCTGATCCGTTGTTGAGGTGGGATTCAAGAGCGCATCGAGATCTTCCGTTTCGGCAGGATCGTCGCCGGGATCATCGGGGACGGTCACGGTGTAGCCGCAGTGCGGGCACGTCGTCTCAGAACCCGCTTTCCGGCGAGCGATGCCCAGCAAACGGTTACAATAGCCACACCGGAACCGGATCGGCATGACCGGCCCTCCAACCTGCCAACGAACGGGTGGGATGTCGCGTTACAAACCAGTATACCCCGCGAATGCCAGAGGTGTCGATTCTGAGCTTTTTCGCGCGATGCAGAGATTTTCCAGGCCACACTCACATTCCTCCAACAAGGAGTTCGGAACACCAAACCGAAGAAAAGGCCAGGAACCGCAGAAAACCACAGAGAGTTTCGTTCTCTTCGTTCTGCATCCACCGTTACGACTATCGAACTGGAGGAATGTGGAGCTATCCAACTTCCAGGCTTGCCAGATCTTCTGTTGATCCATTACTCACGGAGGAGGACAATAAGTGATCGGTTTCGCCCGGCTTCGACCCTGCCCAGGGTCCATCATGAAAAGCGAACAATCGCAGCCCGACATCATTCGAAAGCTCGATTTCTGACCGACAAACGGAAATTGGCGATGCAATCCGTTTTCCACAATCAAACCATAAGACTCGTTAGGTATTCTGAGATGATTCCGATCCGTTCCTGCTTCTTTTGGTTGAAGCTCTCCGCAGTCGGCGGGTTGCTTGTTGGCCTGGCAATCACTGCCACCAGCGCTGAGGTGGTTATCCTCAAAGATGGGTTCGTAATCCAGGGGAACCCTCGCAAAGAAATGTCGGTGATGACGGATCCAGCTACGGGCCGGCAAATCCCATACGCCAAGGAAAACGGATCTGAAATGATCGATGAAGGGCCAAAATGGGTGAAGTACAGCACCCAGGCGCGCCTCGTGGGAGAGATCAGCAAAGAGACCAAGCTCCGCCCAGACTATAAAGCCTACACAATGCGGTTCAATGGTCGTAAAGGCAACGATCCACTTCCTCAAGGTGCGGTACTCCAATCAACGTCGGAATACGACGCCAAATGGTACCGTAAGATCAAGGTAAGTGTCCCGCCAAACAGTTGGGAGATCATTGAGGAGCAGATCACGTACATCGACCCATATTTCACCTATATGGTCTCGCCAACGCACTTGTGGGCGTCTGCATATCGAACATCCGAATTGGAGCCCGCCAAGATTCGCAAACTTCTCTCGACAAATCCCGACTTAGCATGGTTCAAACTCACGGACCAAACTTTTACAAGCTTGCGGAGTGGGAGTGTTCCCGAGGCCGTGTTGGTGAAACTAAGCCCATTGAAAAACAAAGAGTTGTCCCGGGCAGGTTTGCTGAAGGAGATATCCGAGGCTCTCAACGCGGACGAAAGGAAACGCTACCAAGAAATCATCTTGAACCAGGCTCCCATCATTGCGGAGCCAGTGGATAAACCCGAAGCCGGGAGACGCATTGCAGTAGCCAAGTTCATGCTGGATGTCGGATGGCTCAAGTTTGCAAAGGATGATCTGGATGAGATCCGGAAGCTGTTCCCGGCTGGTGTGCCCAAGGAAGCAAAAGAGTCCTTCGAGAAATTGGTAAAGGATATCGATACCGCGACAGCCGCGTTGGTAATTAAGGAGTTGGAACTGGCGCTCGGGGCAGGGCGATACAAGTATGCCGTTGAACTAAAAGCGGCATTTCCGGATGACCTCGCTGATGCCAAGCAACGCGACGATGCAACAAGGCTCATGGCCCAGCTCAATGCCACGCAGATT
>DASZJS010000649.1:0-8011 GCA_035947935.1 Gemmata sp.
TTTTGGCGAGCCGGGAGCGTGAGCGACCGGAGTGCTACACAACTCCAACCCGCCCTTCTTTGATCCTCACCAAGAATTCGCGTTGCAGAACTAATGCGTTCCGTTTCGCGCGATCTCACTTCGTTCGGTGTGTTTGAGCAAGAGGCCAGTGAGTTGACCGCGACAGGTGCCGCAGCCAGTCCCGGCCTTGGTACAGGCGGAGAGAGTGGAGAGAGTTGTTGCGCCACCTTTGATCGCTTCCACGAGTGTTCCCTCGGTGATGTGGTGGCAGTTGCACACTTCGGGGTCCGATGCCGTCAGGCCGCCTCCTGGCGATGCCAGCACATCCAGCCGGTTCGGTGGGAGCAGTTCGCCCCGATCGAACAGTTGAATCAGCACAGGTGCGGCCTCCGCGCACCCCACGAGCATTGCCCCGGCCAGCTTTCCATCGCGGATAATGAGCTTGCGGTAAATCCCCTTGCGGTCCTCGATCACCTGCACCACCTCATCGGTATCCCGCTCGCCCTCAACGAGCCCCATACTGGCAACCTCGACTCCCACGACCTTGAGCCGCGCATACATCCGCGATCCGCTATACCGTGCCCGTGGATTCGCCCCCGTCAGCACATCGGCCAGAACCGCGCACTGATCCCAGATCGGTTCGACGAGTCCGTAAAGCTTGCCATCGTGTTCCGCACACTCGCCCACTGCGTAAACTCCCGGCACTGCTGTCGAGAGCCTGTCGTTAACCACAACCCCACGGTTCACGGGAATGCCCGATGTTTTCGCTACATCAATGCGAGGCACGATCCCGCAAGCGAACACAACCAGATCGGCCGGCAACACTTCACCAGTGGTGAGGCGCACACCTTCAGCGCAATCGGAGCCAAGAATCTCGGAAGCCGAGGTGTTCGTGCGAACGAAAAGGCCCATTTTCTCGACTGCTCGACGGACCATTTGCCCCCCAAGCCGATCGAGTTGAGCATTCATGAGTGTGTCGGCAAGGTGCAAAACCGTGACGTGCAGCCCGAGGTCGCACAAAGCCTTCGCAGCCTCAAGACCGAGCAACCCACCACCGACAACGACTGCACTCGCAGCGGGTCTGGCAAACCCACGCATCTTGGCGCAGTCATCCACGGTTCGGAACACGAACACGCCGGGCTTCGGCTTCCCGTCCGCGCCACGAAGTCCATCGCACTTGGGAACAAAGGGGGCCGATCCTGTCGCAAACACAACGGCATCGTAAGGGTGTGTTTCGCCATCGGAAGTCGCGAGTTGCCGCGCGAAGGGATCGACCTTCTCGACCAGCACGCCCGCTTTGAGAATGACGCCTTGGGTGGTGTACCAGTCGCGCGGTTTCAGCGTGATCTCGGACGCATCGGCACCGGCCAGCACGCGACCGAGGAGGATGCGGTTGTAACACCCATGCGGTTCTTCGCCGAAGACTGTGATGTCGTAAGTGGTCCCAGCGTCCCTGCGCATCAACTCATCGAGCAGCCGGCCAGCCGCCATTCCGTTCCCGACAATCGCGAGCCGTTTCTTCATGACATCCCTCGGACCGCCGCAATCCTCACCGCAGCGAGCTTGAACTCGGGCATCCGGCTGATGGGGTCTAACGCTGGGTTGGTCAGCGCGTTTGCGGCCTGCTTGCCGCCCCAGTGAAACGGAGCAAAGACCGTGTCCGGTCGCAAATCGGTCGTGAGTTCCACGCGGAATTCCGCCTTGCCGCGTCGGCTCTCCAGCACCACGACCGACTCGGCATTAATGCCGTGCCGCGCAGCCAGGCGTGGATGAAGCTGGAGTCGCGCATCCGGACGTGCATCAATTAATCGACTGACGAGGCGGGTCTGTGCACCGGAGTTGTAATGTTCGCGGTAGCGGCCGGTGGTGAAGTAAAGCGGAAACGCGACATCCGGCTCTTCGCCAGCCGGTCGGTGGTCCACGGCAAAGAACTTTGCCTTTCCATCGGGATGGTAAAAGCGGTCTGCGAACAGCCGCGGGGTTCCCTCGGACTCAGTTCCAGACTCCGATTCGGGGCATGGCCAGAACACACCATCGGCCGCATCGATCTTCTCGTAAGTGATGCCGCTGTAGTCAGCGATGCCGCCAGCCGTCGCCCGACGGAATTCCGCGAACACTTCGCGCGTGTTTTGAAACGGAAACTTCTCTCCGGCCCCGAGTCGCTCCGCGAGTTCGCACAGGATCGTAATATCGCCCAGGATGCCGGTTGGAGCCTTGGCGGTGATTCGCCTGCGGATCACCCGTCCTTCCAGGTTCGTGAGTGTGCCTTCCTCCTCCGCCCACTGGAGTACAGGCAACACAACATGCGCGTGGGCGGTCGTTTCGTTTGCGAAGGAATCGCACACGGCAAGGAAGTCGAGTGATTTGAGTCGGTTCTCGATTCGCCCCTGATCCGGCGATGCAACTGCGACATTCGATCCCATCACGAACAATCCACGGATGTCGCCCGTTGGGCCGAGTGAATCGAGCAACTCGAACGCACTCTTTCCCTTCCGCGGCAGCGTCTCGGGTTCGATGCCCCAGACCTTGGCGATGGCGGCGCGATGGGTCTCGTTCTCGATCGAGCGATACCCGGGAAGTTGGTCCGCTTTCTGGCCGTGTTCGCGGCCGCCCTGTCCGTTCCCCTGCCCGGTCAGGCACCCATAACCGCTCGATGGCTTGCCGACCTTGCCCAGCGCCAGCGCGAGATTGATAAGTGCATGGACGGAGTCCACGCCCTTGCTCTGCTGCTCGACCCCACGGGCCGAGAGGATCATGCTCGACTTGGTGGATGCGAGCCACCGGACAGCCGTGCGGAGATGCGATTCGGCAACGCCCGTCAATCGCTCAACTCGGGCTGGGTGGTACTGGAGAACCACCCCGCGAACGGCATCGAAGCCGGTTGTGCGCGCCTGGATGTAAGCCTTGTCGATCAGTGCTTCCTCAATGGCGATGGCCAGCATGCCATTGGCGAGTGCGAGGTCAGACCCGGGCGTGAGTTGAAGGAAGAGATTGGCTTCTCGCGCAGTGGCCGTGCGACGGGGATCCGAGACAATCAGCCGGCCTCCATTTTTCTTCTGTCTCTCGAACCACTGCATCAGGGGAGGCAGGGTGTCGGCCACATTCGATCCTGCAAGCCAGATCACCTCCGCGTGTTCGATGTCGGCAAGCGGGAACGGCAGACCGCGGTCGATGCCGAAGGCCCGATTCTGCCCGGCTGCGGCACTCGACATGCAGTAGCGGCCGTTGTAATCGATATTCGCTGTATTCAGAGCGAGTCGGGCGAACTTGCCGAGCAGATACGCCTTCTCGTTCGTCAGCGCCCCCGACCCGAACACCCCAACAGCATTAGCTCCATAATCTGTCCTGATGCCACGGAATGCCGTGGCGATGCGATCGAGAGCCTCATCCCAGCTTGCCTCCTGAAACGGCTCGGTGATGCGATCGCGAACGAGAGGAACAAGCAATCGCTGGGGGTGGCGCAGAAGCGCGTGTGACGTCCAGCCTTTGATACACAGTTGGCCGTTATTTACTGGGAAGTGCGGATCGCCGACGACACGATCCGGTTGCCCATCCTCCTCACCCATCAGTACGCCGCATTGATATGCGCAGTATGGACAATGGGTGCGAACAGCGAACCCAGGCGATGGCGCAAGTACAGGCAACAGGGTCGTGGACACGGCGGAGATTCCTCAGACCGTGGTGTAAACTGCGCCATTGATGACTTCGACCGGATAGGTCCGGATCGCACACACGCCGGGCTGATCGCATTCGCCCGTCGTGGAGTCAAAGCGGAAGGCGTGATACGGGCAGACCACCTGATCGCCGGCAAGCATGCCATCGGCCAGTGGCGCGCCCCGATGAGGACACAGACCATCCACGGCAAACACCTTACCGGTGCGCGTGCGGAAGAGCGCCAGCAGCGTCTCGCCCACCCGAAAAGATCGGCCGAGCCCTTCGGGGAGAGTATCGAGGACGCACAGTTGGATGCGGGTCGCAGTGGTGGTCATCAAACGCCTCGGGAAGTCTGTTCTGGCGCTAGGAACTTCGGCGTGGTTCAAAAGGTCATCGGGTAGATCATGCTGAGCAGGTTGTGGGTTTGTAGCACTCCGGTCGCTGACACTCCCGGCTCGCCTAAAACGTCATCGCCAAAGGTTTCAGGCGAGCCGGGAGCGTCAGCGACCGGAGGCCAGACTTCTCGCTTCGCTCACCCGATCACAGGCAGCGGGATTGTCTTCACGTCCTCGAACTGGCCCGGGTAAACGGGGCTGTCGCGCTCCAGCCACGGGTCCGCGTAGGCCTCGATCGTCTTCTTCACTTCGGAGTCGAAGTAATCGCACAGGCCGAGCGAGTCGTTAACTAGGATGTCGCGCAGCGTCTCGATTCCGATTCGCGGAACGAAGTCGTAGGTCCGTTCCACCCACTTCGCGTGGTCGCGGTAGTAGATCAGGAAGCGACCAATCACGCCGATCGCTTCCTCTTGTGTTTTGACGCGGCAGAGGATGTCTGACTTGCGAACGCTCGCTCCGGCAGCTCCGCCGAGAGAAATCTCCCACTCACCACCTTCGGTGGCGATCACACCGACATCCTTCACGGTCGATTCCGCACAGTTGCGCGGGCAGCCGCTCACGGCCATCTTGACCTTGGCCGGGAACTCGAAGCCCTGGAACTTCTTCTCGATTGCAATGCCAAGAGATGTGCTGTCGTTCGTCCCGTATCGACAGAATTCGGTTCCCACGCACGTCTTGCACGTTCGGAACGCCTTGGTGTAGGCATAACCGCTCGGCATCCCGAGATCGCGCCAGACTTCGGGGAGCTTGTCCTTGGTGATTCCGAGCAGGTCGATTCGCTGGCCACCGGTGATCTTCACCATCCGGACGCTGTGCTTCTTGGCTACTTCCCCAATGCGGATGAGTTCATCGGCCGATGTTACGCCGCCGTAAATCCGTGGAATGACCGAAAACGTCCCATCGTTCTGGATGTTCGCATGGACCCTATCGTTGATGAACCGGGCATCTCGTTCATCGATGTATTCCTTGCCCCAGAGCGCCTTGAGCAACGATGCGAGGCCGTTCTTGCTCTTCTCGTCCTCTCCCTTGCCGAGTTCTTGCAACACCGCCGAGACACTCTTGAGTTGACGTTCGCGGATCGCCTCGACGAGAGCCGGTTTGTCGAGCGGGACTGCGGGGACGTACCACCCTTCCGATGGGTCGGCCTTCACCGCACCGGCAATCGCTTCGATCAAGCCCTTCACGAGCTTCTTGCAAGATCCGCAGCCCGTCCCGGCCCGAGTGGCTTTGCCAACCGCCTGAACCGAACATTTCCCCGCCTTGATTACCTCGACAATCTTTCCTTTGCAAACCCCGTTACAGTCGCAAATCTGGTGCGAGTCGGGCAGGTCGGCGAGTGAGGCTTCCTTACCCTCCACGCGAGTGCCAAAGAACAGTTCCAGGCGTCGGGCTGGGGCCGGAGCTTCCGATGTGAAGAGTCGAACGAGATCATCGGCGGGACCAAGGTCGCCGAGCAGACAGGCGGCCGACACGCGGCCATCGCGGACGATAGCCTTCCAGTA
Organism: Gemmata sp.; assembly: GCA_035947935.1. Taxonomy (GTDB): domain Bacteria; phylum Planctomycetota; class Planctomycetia; order Gemmatales; family Gemmataceae; genus Gemmata. Next base: position 5,552 of record DASZJS010000649.1, read on the forward strand.
CACCTGCCGGGCAGGTTCGCTGAATTGCACGACTTCATCGGTAGGCTTGACATCGCTCACGCGACCCATGCTCGCCAGTTCCACGCCCATCACCTTGAGCTTGGTCGCGAGCTTCGATCCCTCGTACTTGACCTCGGGGTTCGTTCCGGTGAGAAATGTTGCGAGTACCTTCGTCTGTTCCCAGAGCGGAGCAACCAGGCCATAGACCATCCCGCGATGCTCGGCACACTCACCCACAGCGAAGACATCCGGTTCGTTGGTCCGCATCTGGTCATCGACGAGGATCGCCCGGTTCGTCTCGAAACCGCACTCCTGAGCCAGTTCCTTGTTCGGCCGGATGCCCGCGGAGATAACCACCATGTCGGCAGGAATTTCGGAGCCATCCGCGAAGCGAACAGCATGTACTTCCATGTGCCCGAGGAGCTCCTTGGCACTCGCTCCTGTGCGAACCGTAATACCGAGTTTCTCGATCGTTTCCCGGAGGACGGCACCGCCAGCCTGATCGAGTTGCACACCCATCAGCCAGGGGCCGACTTCGACGACGGTGACATCGAGGTTGTGAGTCATCAGCCCCTTGGCGGCTTCCAGCCCCAGGAGCCCGCCACCGATGACAACCGCGTGCCTTTTCCCCTTGGCAAAATTGGCGATTGCCCGGCAATCGTCGAGTGTGCGGAACAGGAACACGCCATGCAGCGTTGTCCCGGCGATTGGAGGAACGAACGGCCGGCTGCCCGTGGCGAAAACCAGCACATCGTAGTTCTCGGTCACCCCATCGGCATGAACGGTCCTGGCTTCGCGGTCGATCTTCGTCACCCGTTTGCCCGCATGCAGAGTGACATTATTCGTGGTGTACCAGTCGAGCGGATTGAGGAAGATTTCCTTGGGGTCTTGCGTGCCATTCAGGACGTTCGACAGGAGGATACGGTTGTAATTCCCGTATGGCTCATCCCCGAACATCACAATCTCAAACGGGTGGTCGGGATCGGCGGCGATGATGTCCTCGACCAATCGTGCGCCGACCATGCCGTTGCCAATCACAACGAGCTTGCGGCGATTGATAGGAGCATCTGCGATGGTGTTAAGCTGAATCACTGTTCGCCTCCGAATGTCTCTCGAAGACCGGCGAGGACGGGTTCCGGAATTTCGATCCCGGTGAGAACGCTCTCCACACCGCTAGAAGCGAGTTTCGAGCGGAATGAGACAGGTTCCCCAACGATGAAAAGAGCTGGCCCTTCGATATCAGCTGCATCCACGGTGTCGCCCATTGCCGCGAGTGGGGCAACGATTACCCGTTCCCGGGGAGTGGTCGCGGCTTCAACGATTGCCGCTGGCGTCATCGGCGACATTCCACTATCGCAGAGCTTCACAGCAATCTTCCCGATGTGTCGAACCGCCATGTAGAAGACAATCGCGGTCAGCCGCGAGAGGGCACCCCAGTCGAGCGTACACTCGGGTGAGTCGGGGTCGTGATGGCCGGTCACGAAGGCAACCGACTGACCGGCTGCACGATGCGTGAGTGGGATTCGGGCGGAAGCGCATGCCGCGAGTGCGGCCGTAACGCCGGGCACCACTTCAAATGGAACGCCAGCGGCCGCGAGAGCCTCGGCCTCTTCGCCGCCACGGCCGAAGATGAATGGGTCTCCACCTTTCAAGCGGCAGACTGTTTTGCCCGCATTGGCATAGCGAACGAGCAACTCGTTGATGTGTTCCTGTCGCGTCGAGCCGACGCAGTAGCCACGTTTGCCTACGTGAACCAACTCGACACCGGGCTTTGCCTCGGCAAGGAGTTCAGGAGCCACGAGTGCATCGTGACAAACCACATCAGCTGAGCGAAGAATCCGCAGAGCGCGGACAGTAATCAGGTCGGCGGCTCCAGGGCCAGCGCCAACGAGATAGACGGTTGCAGGTATTGGGTTTGGATCAAGAGATGACAATGCTGTACCAAGCCCCTTGGGGCTTCCTTTCCGAGAATGAACTCTTGAGAACACATCCGGGGTGCGGATGTGCAGGATCAGGGGAGAAGTCCGCGTTATTCCTGTTTCAAGGCTAAATGCGTGCGATTGGCGTTTAGATTGCGGGTCATTTCTTCATTAGAAAAACATCCTGCCAAACGCTAATAATGCACGAATTCCCTTGGAACAATGCGAGGAACGCGGAATGAGTTCACCAATTCGATCAGGATTATGCAAACACCGCGCCAGTTCGCTCGACGTGGCCAACTTCAAATACCAGAGCGAAGCAAACCGCGGAGAAAAGTGGACTTCAGCATCCGAATTTCCTTTTTGCGTGATTTTTTGAATAGCGCTTATGGACGAGCAATTGCCCCAAGATCAGGCACGACTGCCCGGCAGATAGGCGGAGATGAGATGGGGGGGTTCAATGAGGGCGTGGGACTGGATGTTGGGACAAATTATTCTGGCAGATTACCGGTGTCCCTGTGAGAAACCCCAGAAACTGGCT
>DASZJS010000650.1:0-3822 GCA_035947935.1 Gemmata sp.
TCCTCTGTCTTTCACCCTCCGCGCCTCGGCTAATCACAGATTCGATTCTCCCGCAACACCGAACGTATATTCGCGCAGAAACTACCGCCATGCTTAGGCGTATTCTGCCGCGATTATCTGGAGATCATGGATCTCCAACGGCCACGATCGGTCGCGCGTCTCACAGCGATTACCTGTTACGTGTTATCCGAATCAATGGATAGCTGACAGGCATCCAGTGTGTCGCTGCATCGGGAGTTTCCACGTTTACTGAATCATTGTCGTTTGAATCGGCTTACGGTTCGCCCGTAGGCATTTCTTATCGCACGGTCTGTTGGTTTTCATTCTTTACTTAACCTTTCTCGTGAGGTTCGTCATGATTCTTTCTTTTCCACGTGTCCGTAAATCCGGGTTTACATTGGTTGAATTGTTGGTTGTGATTGCAATCATTGCCATCCTGATAGGATTGTTGCTCCCAGCAGTACAAAAAGTACGTGAGGCTGCCGCTCGTACACAATGCGAGAATAACCTCAAGCAGATGGCCCTCGCTTGCCACTCCTACCATAGTTCCTTAGGGGTTTTGCCCCCGGGTCGCGATAGCTTTAGTTTCTCAGCGCACGCTTACCTGCTGCCATACCTGGAACAGTCAGTCGTCTACAGTCAGATCAACTTCTCTGTCGAGTACAACAACGCTGTAAACGCGGCTGCGATGGCAACGACGATCAAAACATTTATCTGCCCGTCGGATCCGACTGCGGCTCCCATCATTCCGCCTCAGTGGGGAGCCAACAATTACCGCGTCAATCAGGGGAGTAATCTCCTTTGGGGTCTTCCGACCACGACGGGTTCAAATGCTGGGATGCCCGCCCCCAACGGTCCCTTTTACGAAAACAGCGCTGTCAAGCTCACGAGCATTTCAGATGGCACGAGTCTTACCGCCATGCTGAGCGAGGCCTGTGAGGGGACATTTAACGCGGCACAATTCTCGCAATACAACACGCAGTATCTCGGTCAAGCCGTCGGTCTTTACCCAGCCACACCGGACGCAGCATATGCCATGTGTCAGAGCGTGGGATATCAGAACCCGGAATACAACAACATGTACGATGTAGGCGCACCCTGGATCTACGGTTACCACTCAAACACGGTCTACTTCCACGTCGGCCCGCCGAACTCCTTGTCGTGTATGTATCCTTCGGGTCGGATCGGAACCTCTGCCAACAGCAAACACCCCGGCGGTGTGAACGTAGCACGATGCGATGGCTCAGTGGGGTTTATCTCTAACCAGATCTTGCTGTCGGACTGGCAAGCGTTCGGGTCAATCGCCGGGGGCGAGATGTTTACCGTACAACCTTGAAAATGGGCTAAATGGCATCGGCTGATCGAGATTTACTTTGAAGTGCCCGGGGGAGTATGCCGCCTACCAGCGACATACCATCTGGGTTTCGCTCCGGGCCGCTCCGGTTGGAGAATGGCGATCCACAATAGAGTCGTCGTTTGTCTTTCTGAGATCGTTTGAGAAGTGATTCTATCGTGGGGGTGTCCACAATCTTGGCTGCCTCCATTTCCAATCTATCTTCCTGGACCAATATACGACCATGACACCACTCGTTTTCACTCTGCTCCTCACGAGCCCGACAATAGACCCGGTGCCAGACACCTCCAAACCTGTAGGGTTAACCCGCACTGAAGAGAAAGAGCTACTTGAGAATCACAAGAAGGCAAAGCCTCGCCTTCCATTCCCAGAGGGGACGCAGTCCGGCGTGAACAACGGCTGGTTCCGCTCCAACTACGTTCCTGCCGATCTCCGCGGAGCCACCGGAGGAGGCGGAGGCCGTGAGGGTGGCGATCCGGCGATGACTCTCGATAACACGTTCAAGGTGAAACTCTTCTGGATCACCTCACGAGCGAATAATTGCTACTACTGCCTCGGTCATCAGGAACTCAAACTCGCTTCGGCTGGTGTCAGCGATGACGATATCGCCATTCTCGATGGTAACTGGGTCGATGTCCCCGCCAAGGAGCGAGCAGCGTATGCTTTCACGCGAAAACTCACGCACACTCCACACCTCATCACAGTTGCTGACGTCGAGGCAATGAAGACGCACTACACGCCTGCACAAGTCAGCGAGATCCTGGTTACGGTTGCGGGGTATAACTCCACCAACCGCTGGACGGATGGGCTCAACATCCCGAGTGAGGCATCGGGCGCGTTCTTCAAGAAGGAAGGGACAAAAGCCGATCTGAGTACATTCAAGACACCAACCTCTGCCAAATTCACAACCCAAAAGACAACCGTTGCCCCCGTCAAACTTGCAGCGCGTCTTCCCCTGGAACCTCGCGACAAGGTCGAGGCCATCTGGAAGGAGAGCCGAAGCGCAACCCTTCCCATCGCCGATACGAAAGCAGCAAGCGAATTGTGGTCGGATGGACCAGCCCCGAACTGGGTTTGTTTCCTCGCCACATTCCCGAAGTCCATGAAAGGTCGCGTCGACGGGCTCAAGGCAGGCATGGAAAAGGGAACACTGACCGCAAAACTGAGTGCGGAAATTGCCTGGGTCGCCGCTCGGAACGATCGTGCCTGGTACGCGCTCGCCATCGCCCGTGATCGGCTCAAAAAGGCTGGACTGACAGACGATCAGATGTTTGAACTCGATGGAGATCGCAAGCAACTCCCCGAAGCCGAGCAAGCCGCGCTTGCGTTGGTCGAGACGCTGGCTGTTGCCCCGTGGAAGGTCACGGACGAGATGGTCGAGCGCTGTCGGAAGAGCTTCAAGGATGGGCAGGTGGGTGAGATCTTCCACCACACTTGCAACGCCGCGTTCTTCGACCGCTTCTCCGAGGTTGCCCGGCTCCCGTTCGACAAGTGAAACCGGGGTGGTGATCACGACGACTGGTCCGCCCTGCTCTGAAGGGCGGATGTCGGGGTTGGTCAATTTATTTCAGAGGTTCTGTTCTCGCCACCACCAGAAACTGACGCATTAACCTGGTGGTCTGGACGATTTCCATACACGGCTGACGGGTACTCCATCATGACGCACGACTCCGACGTCTGCATCAAACGCGGATCACTTCGCAAGAATCCGCTCGCACAACTACTGGCCAGACCACCGGTGCCTCAACCGAAAGGAGCTGAAGGTGAAACCGTGCCGGACTTTCCGACAGCGGATCGACACCTGTTGGCAGCAGACGAAGCGATCGGGAAGCGCCAGTATGAGCGGGCAATTTCGGAACTAGCCTGTGCCCTACAACTCGATCCGTCCCGTGCCGATGCGTTCGCTCGGCGGGGCGACGTCTGGCGTACTCTCGGTCACACTGACGAGGCGATCGCAGATTACACTGCCTCCCTCAATCTTGAAGAGTGTGAGTCTATCTTCCTAGCCCGCGGTCGGGTATTGCTGTTCGCGGGCCGACCGCGAGAGGCAGCTTCCGACTTCACCCGTATGCTCGCGCTAAACCCCAACGCCTCCGCCTTCCTTGGCCGGGGGCAGGCTAACTGCCTGCTCGGGGACGGACCCGCGGCGAAGGCCGACTTCACCCGAGTCATCGAGATCGCGCCTGACACAGCCGAGGCGTATCTACAGCGCGGCATCGTCTTACTGGCGGAGAAGGAGTACGCCGATGCGGTAGCAGATCTCACCACCGCATCCCGGCTCAATCCGTTCCTCTGGCTCGCCCTCGCCCGACGAGCTGAGGCCTATACCGGACTAGGACAGCACGACTGCGCAGTTGCCGACCTCACCTCCGCGTTGCGTCTCGACCCGAAAAACGCTGACATCCTCGTCGATCTAGCCGAGGCGATGCTCCGGCTCGGCCAAGGCGATGCTGCCTTCACCAACTTCA
>DASZJS010000651.1:0-1891 GCA_035947935.1 Gemmata sp.
TCGGATCTTCTTTTGCCTTCACTTTGCCGGATGTAGCGAAAACCACTGCTTGATCTCCGCTGCACGCGGATGGGTAAGCCAGTCCAGAACAGTTCCCGATGCTTCTCGCAATTTCAGATTGTCCACAAGCGAAGCAAATCGTCCGCCCGCCAAACCATCCGCGAGGAGTGCCGCTCCTTGTGCTGCTTGCTTTACCCACGCAGACGGCAAATCGCCCGTGCGATGGAACCGGAAGGAGTCCTCTGGCAGGCCCGCGAGTGCATGCTGCACGAGATTGGAATCGGTCTGGAGCAACCGGCCGCCATAGTACACATCCTGGAACCCGTGGACCTTGGCAAGCCCATATAGGGTTCGGCAGAACCCCTCGCAAAACGCTTGCAGTCCCATCTCCGGATTCGGAGCATCAATTACGCCGCCCCGGAAGAGATCGCCCTTTGTCAGCGGCGATAGCAAATACGCGACTTCGCCATCCCATGCTCCGCTACTGGCTGCACCGAGAGTGCCACCCGTTCCGCCAAGCCCATCCACAATCTCAAGTCCCTTCACCACCATAATTGCCGTGAACGCCGAGCCGAACTCGACCACACACGCTGGTTCATCGCGGTCGTGTTGCGCCAGGGCAAGAGCCGCAACACACAGCTTGTCTGCTGTTCCCATGTCGATTCGGTTGAGTTTGCGGTAAGCCGGGACGGTCGGAAGGTGAATTACACCAGGCAGGAAAACAACAGGCAGGCCAGAATCTCGAAATGCACGCACGACAGCCGAGAAACCACTGACTCCCTTGGCCGCGGTTTGCTCATTGGGCCGAACCAGAGACATGAGGTCGAGTTGAGAATCGGTGCAGTCCGCAGCGTGGACGAGAGGGAGCCCGTATCCCGATGGACCAGCGATCAGGTCGAAGGTATTGCGTTCGCGGAGCCACTCAACCGGCAACTCGGGCTTAGTACGCAGTTCCGCAGGCTCGAATCGGACCTGATCGGCAACGACGTTATTGTCGAGGATCAGCACATCGAGCGACGAAGTGCCCGGATCGCAGCCCGCAACACGCATGTCGGTGCCGTTACGATGCAGTACTCACTCTAACTGGAGCGCGAGGTTGTACACCTCATCCACATCGAAGAGAGCGTCATTCGCCAGGAATAGCCGGGCGATGGCCGCCTTGTGGATCTTCATCTTGGTGCCGCCAACACCGAGCGCGCCGTAGCAGATGACGCGATCGCGGTCGACACCCTTGTCATTCAGTTCGACCCCTTCGATCCCCGCGGGTGGGACGCCGTTCAGGTCGATCGCTACTCGAAGTGCCTTGCAGGTCTCGCGGATTTTCTTTGGCAGCAACACGGTTCCGGCAGCGCCGGCTGCGATTACGAGTGACCGCCCCTCAAGAGCTGCCGGGCCATCGGTGGATGATGAGACGCCCACACTCTCGACCTTCGCATTGGGAATGTGCAATCTAAGGGCCGCGCAGATGGCTTCGGCACGATCCTTTTGACGGGAGCCAACCCGAACGTGCCCACCGTGTTTGGCGAGTAAACGCACAACCCGCTGGCCCACGGGACCAGTTGCACCCAGAACCAGCGATGAAGCCGCTCCCAGATCGAGGTGTCGCCCAGCGGCTCGAACAGCTGCCGCGGCAGTGGTGTTCGCGCCATTTGAATCGAGCATCACCGATACATTCAATCCGTACTTCGGGATCAGGTGTTTCCGCACCTCTGCGAGAACGGCTTCCCCCGCCGTCACATCGGACCCACCAATGAAAATGGCGGTTCGGTGCAGATCCTTCGGACCCCGTGTGAAAATACAGCCGTGAACCAGCGGCATCACGTTCTGAACAGTGACACCACCATAACTGAACAGGTGTTGCACTCCCGCATCGACAGCTACGACACGATCG
>DASZJS010000652.1:0-5091 GCA_035947935.1 Gemmata sp.
GAGTTCGATCATGGGTTTGGTCCCTGACTCCAATTGAATTGGGTAGTATTGTACGAGTCGGAAATGGCGGCAGGATGTTGAAGGAGCGAAGTTACGAGTATCTCGATGGCAGGACACGAGACCGGGCGGCCCGCGTCGAGCTGTTTCAGACAGACCCGAACTGCAGGCTGCTCCTGGTCAGCCTGAAAGCGGGCGGGGTTGGGTTGAACCTGACTGCGGCCGAGTATGTGTTCTTGCTCGATCCCTGGTGGAACCCGGTAGTGGAGGCGCAAGCGATTGACCGCAGTCGTCGGATCGGCCATACCAAGCCAGTGTTCGCATACCGGTTGATCGCCCGTGGAACGGTCGAGGAGAAGATGTTGGCCTTGCAGGAGACCAAGCGGGAGTTGGCCGATGCCATTCTCGGCGGCACCGGAAGTTTGATCACCGACCTAAAGCGCGAGGATCTGGAATTGCTGCTGTCGTGACCGTGCAAGATTATTATCCGCTTATTGCGTGCGCGGCTCTATCGTCCGTTTACGCGACCACCAGTCGTCGGGCAATAGCCCGACAAACTGTCGGTACATGGGTGCAAGCCAATCCGGCAACACGCGGGCAAACACCGATCCTCTGGTCTCCCCAACGTATACTTGATCGGATGGCTTCAAGGGGACGTTCGTGGTCTGATCGTTGTCAATCAACACGCGCGGGACATTCACCCGGAACACTTCAGTTTGCTCACCTGTAGCGACGTTTGGCCGCACCACATATACTTCGTTCAGTTTTGAACCCGGTGGCAAACCACCGACACGCTTTAGGAAATCGATGACAGGCTCTGGTCCCTGATACGGCACGATCCGCGTGCGACCCCGAATCGGACCGTGCAGAAAGATCCGCGAACTCCGGGCCGCAGCCAGCCGGACAATGACCCGCTCAGGTGCGACACCGGCCATGTGGGCCAGTTCAAACCGGATATCATCCAGAGTTCGCCCTTCAACGCGTGGATTGCCGGGATACTCCAGTGGCAGTCGACCATCCAGATCAACCGATGCCAGTACATCACCACTGGGATTATCGAGGAACGACACTTCCAGCACATCCGGGCACCCAACCCGGTACGCAGAGTTCAGAGTAGGAGTTTCCGCGGCCGATTTGGGGTCAGGGGGTGGAGGGCATTTCTGCGAGATGAACTTGCAGTCTCCACATCCAGCGAACAGGATGGAGAAAAGAAGAGTAAAGCAGACTAAGGTTCCGGCACCCGCGCGCAAAATCGGGCGGGAGCCAACCGCTCCCTTTCCATCGCGGCTGGCAATCTGCTCCCTGTTCGTGATCATTCTCTGAGCGGCGACCGGATGGGAGCAGTTCGGAACGCTGCTTGCGTTACAAAATCCCACACATCTGGAATCGTCCGCACAACCAGCACATCTTAACTAATTCCGCTCGCGTAAAGTGATTGCCTCGAACCGGCTGCGGATATCTCCCTGAATTCGCTTCAATTCCAACAGGAACTTCTCGGAACTGTCGAAGCCAAGTCGCCGGGCCAGTTTCGCCTGGTCTTCCGGTCGGTCGGGGACTTCTGTGAGCGGTCGATCGGTGACGATGCGGAGCCGCGCTTCCACCAGTCGGAGAAACGAATACCCCCCCAGCAACGCATCCGCATCGACGGACGGGAGCAACGCTGCGGATTTCAGGACATCCAGTGCATCCCAGACATTCGATCGAAGTATATCCGGATGTTCGCGGCCATACTTGATCTGGAGCAGTTGCACCGCGAACTCGATGTCCACAATGCCACCCGGCCTACGTTTCAAACTCCGCGGACTCGCTGCGGCGACGAGTTTCTGCCGCATGGCCACCAGTTCATCCGCAAGATGTGAACACCAAGGTTTGCCCAGCATTGCTGCCTGAATTCGGGCAGTCACCTCGGCTGCAAACGAGGATTCGCTCCGAATCACCCGGGCGCGAGAAAGCGATTGCCGTTCCCACAACTGGCACCCCGGCCCCTCGAAGTATCGTTGCAACTCACCAAGAGGGAGAACGAGCGCCCCCGATTTCCCGGTTGGCCTGAGTCGCATATCGACCGCGTAAAGGCGACCCATCGGTCCCATCTGGCTCATCGTTTTGATGACTCGCTGGGCGAGATCGGTGAAATAGTGGGAGTTTGGCTCCCCGGTCGTTGTTTGCCCATCCGTGTCGTAGACGAGCAGGAGATCGAGATCGCTGTGGTAGCTGATCTCTCGACCGCCGAGCTTGCCAAGACCGAGCAGGGCGTAATGGTTCATCCCTGCGCCCACGGTTTGCCCTGCGCCGCTGGGTTTGCCCCACCGACTCTGCACCACGGGCTCCACCAACTCGACGACCTGGTTCAAGACGGTATCGGCCACATCGGAGAGTGCCGCAGTGGTTTGTCGGATGTCCGCCTTACCGAGTAAATCGCTCACGCCAATCCGCAGGAATTCCTTGTCCTGAAAACTGTGTAGGATCGGGTCCAGATCGATTGCTCCACGGCACAACTCAGCAAGTTCCGAGCGGAGTTCCTCCGCTGACCGCGGCTGGTTCAGCACGAGGCTGTCGAGCAACTCATCGATCATCCCCGGGTTATTGGTGAGCAATCCCGAGAGGAATGGACTCCCCGCACACAATTCGACGTAGAGCTTCAAGATCGGTGGGTTCTGACTGAACAGTTCCCATAACACGGCCTTTGCCCCAAGCGATGCCGATACTCGTTCGAGTTGTGTGAGTGCCTCATCCGGATCGGGGGTATCGGCCACCACTCGCAACAGTTGAGGAGCAATGCTCGCGAGGAAGTGTCGACAGCGCCGGGAAGAAAGGAACGGAACCGACTCTCGCGCCAGTTGCGACAGGTTGGTGAACGCTTTATTCACGTCGCGAAACGGATACCGCGACAGAACAGACCGAACCGTGGCATCGTCTGGCTCGGGATCGAGGATCAGGTCAGCTTCGGGCTCTCCACTTATCTCCCCTCCCAAGCTGGCTGGTCGAGGGGAAGGTGCATCCGCACTCATGCCCGTCGAGCCACTGCTGCTCGCACTGGCTGCTCGGGGAAGGTGTCCCGCATCCTGGAATGTCTGGTGGAGAAGGTGGTTCAAGATGGTGCGGTCGTGATCGGTCTTGTCGTGCAGATCCTTGAGGAACTGGTCAAGGGGGTCGATCAACAGTGCTCGCATATCGAGTCGTGACGGTGCGGATTCATCGATCGGCGAACGTCTCTGGGCTGATAATCGTGTATCGGTTTCGGGGTTTCTGCTGTCTTCGTTCTTGGTTCCGTGTTCCACGTTCCGCGTTTCTTCTTCAGTCAGTATTTCTTCTTGGTTCCGCGTTCCGCGTTCCGCGTTCCGCGTTTCTTCCTGGTATCCCATCCGAAGCGAGAGCTTCCGCAGTTCCTCGGGCGAAGACGGCAGCTTGTGCGTTTGGAGGTCGAACAGCAGTTGCAATCGGTGTTCGGTTTTGCGGAGAAAGCGGTAAGCATCCGATAAGCGGAATGTTTCCGTCGCTGTGAGACACCCAGCGATCTCCAGGGCTTCGAGTGCGAGAAGCGTATTCCGTTGACGAACAGCCGGTAAGTCGCCACCATTGAGAAGTTGCAGAAACTGGACGGCATATTCGATATCCCGGATACCACCTCGGCCGGTTTTCAGATCCTGGGGGATATCACCAGCAGATTCGCTGGTTCCTGCTCGCCCGGCGTTTTGCTCCATTCTGCGTTTCAAAGCCTTCACTTCGTTGATTTCGGCAAAACTGAAATATTTGCGGTAAACGAACGGTTCGATCGCAGTCAGAAACTCTCGGGCCAGGGTGGAATCGCCGCCGACGTGTCGCAGTTTGATGAGTGCCTGCCGTTCCCACGTCCGACCCATCGTGTCGTAATAGCTCAACGTGCTGGCCATACTGCGAGCGAGTGGACCCCGGTTACCCTCCGGACGCAATCGCAGATCCACACGGTATGCAAGCCCCCGGTCAGTGTGTGCGGATAGCAGCCGGACCACCTCCTTGACCACGCGGTCGAACAGTTCGCTGTTCTGTACGCCGCTGCGTCGGCCGGTGGTTTCGCCATCGTTGTCGTACACGAACATCAGGTCGATGTCGCTCGAATAGTTCAGTTCATCGCCACCAAGTTTCCCGAATGCCATCGCCGTGATGCGTGCGTGCTGGCCATCGGGTGCTATCGGTGTTCCGAAGCGAGTGAACACCGTGTGAAGAGCGTGTTGGAGTGCCACTTCGATCGAGGCATCGGCCAGACGTGCGAGTTCGCGGGTCACTTCTTCCAGGGAGCGATCCCGGATCACATCGTTGATTCCAATTCGCAGTGTGTGTCGATTCCGGAAGCGGCGAAAAGCCCGGAGAACACCGACATCGTCAGCAGCGGCATCGACCTCGGAGCGGAGTTGTTCGGTTAAATCGGCAGTACTCGGATTGCGGCGAGAGGGATTGCGAATCGACTCCAGGAATTCGGGATAGGTTGTGAGCGTGTCGGCAAAGAACTGTGAAGTCGCGAGCAATTGGAGAACAGCATCGAGTCCGCGATTGCGCGATTCCAGCAAGAGTGGGAGTTGCTGACGGGCGCTGGGCTGGGCGAGCAATCGCTCCAGGTTATTGAGGGCCATGTCCGGGTCGGCGGTACGCGGCAGCAATCGAATGAGAACCTGACAGAGATTGGTGAACGCAGTCGAACCGAGGTGGCCAGCAAGTGCGGTGAGATTCCGCTGTCCCCGACTGGGATCGCGAACGGTCTTCAGAATGGGTTCATCGAGCGCGGTCATAAAGACATGATACCGCCCAGAACCGTGTTCAGTGTTCAGGGAACTGGCTACAAATCCAACGGTTACGCCAGGTCTGCGGCACCGCGCCCACACGTGAGCGCAGCTGTATCTGGAATGGACCTTTTTTGGCAGTTTAGAGGCAGTCTGCGATCAGTCTTAGCGTTTGCCCCGACAGTGGCCCTTTGATGCGCAAGCGGTTTTTCACATTCTTATCAGATTTTTTGTCATGGGGGTATGACACAATATTTTTTCATATGCGCAAGGCGTTTTTTGAGTTTCTTCTCTCCAAAATGGCAGTTTCTGGCAGACTTTTACCCCCCCCGCAAATCCA
>DASZJS010000653.1:0-6041 GCA_035947935.1 Gemmata sp.
TTCGATTACCCGGAGTGCCGACGCCAGTTGATGTGGTAGTCTCGTGGGGAATGGCCGACTTCGCTTCTCCTGCTCAGTTGATTGAGGCTTTCGCCGCAGCCGACGTCGAAATGTATGCGTGCAAGGCTCGCCGCAAGGCCACAAAGGTTGGGTAAAGCTATTGTTCAGCTTCGAAGTGTTCAGTGAAGGCATTGACACCATGTTTACGTCGTCTGAGGTCTTTAACTGAACACTGCGAAGCTGAACACTGAAAACTCACTCCTGCTCATTTCGCAAACGACTTGAGAATAACGGGACCTGGGACGGCCATTTTCAGGATCATCTGGACCGAGGAGCCGGCACCCGGCTTCTGCTCAAGTTTGGGCACGTCCTTGGGGTCGGGCTTTTCTCGAGGCGGTGGAGCTTTCGCCGGTGGCTCACCGGACAACAAACCGCGGCGATTGGGAATCGCTGCTCCCGGACTGCCATCGATGGTGAGCGTCAAGGCAGCCATACCAACAACAGCTCCGTGCTTGTTTAGTACGGGACTTCCGCTCGACCCACCAGCATATTCGGCGGTCAGACCCATCCATCGCTCTCGTTTCCCATCGTCATTCTTGTTTGTGCTGTATCGGGTGACGAATCCCTGTGTGAATACGAAATAGTTATCTCCGGGGTGGCCGAGAACTCCGACCCACGACCCGATTTCCGGGTAAGTATCAGCAAGAGGGAGTGGTTTGAGCCCCTTGGCATCAATCTTCATGATGGCCACATCCGCGACCTTGTCCCCGCCCAGGAAGTCGATGACGGGGTAGACGTTGCCCTTGTAATCGACGGCCCCGAATACCTCACCCTCTTCCAGATCCTCGAAGACGTGCCAATTTGTGACCAGAACCCCATCTGCCGCGGCAACCCAGGCCGTTGCATACAGCCCATCGCGCCATTCTTCTTCTTTTTCCTTGTCCTTGCTTTTGTGAACGCTGCCGATGATGAACACCGAAGGCAGCGCGGTCTTATAGATCTCATCGGGTGAGAGAACCTTATCGCCGGGTTTGCTGGGCACAATCTTGGCTTTCGTCCCGGATTTGAGTTTGGCAATCAGTCGGTCATTGGCGAGACACTTCCCATCCTTGGCGAATCCCTTAAGCTTCGCCATGAAATCATCGAACAACTTTTCATCGTCCACAAACCACGGCTTTGTAGCTGGAGGCGCAGCGGCCTCGGGCTCTTGGGCCTTCGCAACGGGAGCAAGTGCGAGGATGAACGAGATCGGGAGCCAAATAAACGACTTCAATGGGATGCGAGCCATTGATATCCTCGCTCAATGAGGCGATATGGACGAAATCGCAGAAACCATACCGTGCTTACTCCACACGTCCAGCCCGAGTTTGGGCATACCCGGTTTCGAGTCGAAGGGTCAGTTCTGGGAACTTGTCGAAGAGCCGCTTGAGGGGGCGTTTCTCGTGTCGCGTCAGCGAATAGGCAGTTAGCAAGGGCAATGCAGCCGTCGAGTCGATATAGCAGGTTACCGAATCGGGCAACTTTTCGGGGTCCACCTTGCCCCAGGTCATTGCTTCGCTTGGCGTTGCTCCAGACAGGCCGCCCGTGTCCGGACGAGCATCGGTGAACTGGAGGAAGTAATCGTGCCCGGCCTCGGCAAGCCCCAGCACTTCTTGAATCTGGGGTTCAGTCTGAAGCATGAAGTTCTTGGGTGACCCACCACCGAGAATAAATACCGAACTTGTCCCACCACTGGCTTTTGCATCCCAGACGACTGCTGCGGACTGGTTCACGTCGCGGAGAGGGTCGATCCGAAGGAGCGAACCCTCCAGCATCAGAGCCGCAAGGTTCATGCCAATCGAACTATCGCCCGGCGAACTGGTGAAGATAGGAACGCCACAGCGATAGGCCGCTGCCAACAAGCTCTTTCCAACGACTCCGGTTTGCTGTTCGCGTTCGGCAAGATACTTGCCAACCAGAGAGTGGAACTCGGCGGTGCCCATCGTCTGTTGGAATGCTGCTCCGCGGCAAAGGGTGCGGAAGAACTTGTCGGTACCCAGCAAGTTCTCGTAATCGAAAACGATGTCGTAGATGCGGATGACCTGATTCTCGCGGAGTTCCAGATCGGGCAGGTTGGGACCAGCCTGATAGAGATCCATGCCGAGGGCGTAGTGCGTATCGTGGTAGAGATTCGCCCCGGTGGAGACGATCCAGTCCACGAATCCGGCTTCCACGAGTGGCACAAGGCACGACATCCCCAACCCGGCAGGCGTGAGCGCACCACTGAGTGCAAGCCCGATGGTTCCGTTGTTCGCCAGCATCTTGCGAACGAACAACTGGCATCCTTCGCGGAGACGGCCGGCGTTGTAAGAAAGGAATACCCCATCCAGTAAATCTGCCGTGGAGATTCCACTTGCGATAGCCGGCGGATCAATCCGCTCTCGGCTGATTCTGTGCAGGAAATCCTTGTTAGCATCGGTGCCGCCGTGGCGGTCGTAGTGGGGTTTGTGTGGGTGCATATTGATGGTTGGGGTGAGGGATCGGGCGGTAGAGAAGACAATTGTAGCGAGGGGGCTTTATTCCGATCGTCTTGACTTCAGAACGCGCAGGGCGGCTTCATATTCCTCGGGCGTGTTCAGGTTGCGGAGCGACTCAAACTCCGGGTCTACATCCGTGAGTTCATGCGGTTCGATAACCCGTGTGGGGAGCATATCGAACAAGAACACCGGACGCAGCTTATCGGCCGCTAGGAGTCGGTGAATGTGCGGCAAGAGGGACGTGCTGTACACTGCGGCGAGCGTGTGGAAACGGTTCTCAACGCGAGGTACAGCAATCAGCGGGCGAGTGGGAGGTGCGAGCCCCCCAACGAACGAAATCATTCGCTTCACAAATGCCGCGTGGAGGAATGGCACATCGCATGAAGACAAATAAACACAATCGACCCGGTCTTCCAGCGCCATCAACCCGGTAGCAAGTCCTTGAAGTGGTCCGCGCCCTTCAATCTCATCGCGGACGATCGCTACTTCGGGCGGAAGTTCGGGCATGTCCTGACCCGGTGCGGCCACCACAATCACCAGATCGACAACCTCTCGTATGATCCGTACCACCCGTTGCAGCATCAACTCGCCATCGAATGGGAGCCATGCCTTCGGTTGGCCCATTCGCGATGATCGCCCGCCACAGAGGACAATGCCACCCGTGGTAGCGCTCCGCTTCGAGACCGCGGCGTTCATCCCGATGCTCGGCTCTCGCGATTGATCGTTCATCGATATAGGGTTACTTTCCGATTCCGCAGGACTGCGATCTCTGCAAAAGATGGGCTCAATTTTACTCCACAAAGTCCAATTCCTATCGCATTCAGCGAGAAGTGTCTTAGTCAGGCACAGGAAACCGAACGATCCCAAACATGTTTCGATTTGTTAAGCGGAAGGGGAGGGATTCGAACCCTCGAACGCCTTTCGGCGTTGCCGGTTTTCAAGACCGGTGCAATCGACCACTCTGCCACCCTTCCTGCGACCCTCGCACATCTTATCGGTTCTGGAAACCTCCGAAAAGACAGCATGCTTCACGGGTTACCGACATCGCTTGTTTCTCTGAGACGATCAATGTGATACTCCCGCCCACGGGTCGTCTGCCATATGACATCACCATTGGGCTGAGGCCCAAAACGAGATCTTCGCAATGCTGACACCCACGAGGACAAGGAGGTTCTCGCCATGTCGAATAACCAGCCACCTTCTCGCAACCGATCCACAGGGCGTCGGCATGTTCGCAATGTGTTCTTGGTACTGCTCAGTCTTGTACTCCTGATCGCCATCTTCTTGTTCCTGGGTCCGTGCAGATGGAATTCTGGAATCAAGACACTACTAGC
This sequence comes from Gemmata sp., assembly GCA_035947935.1. Lineage (GTDB taxonomy): Bacteria > Planctomycetota > Planctomycetia > Gemmatales > Gemmataceae > Gemmata. Next base: position 3,851 of record DASZJS010000653.1, read on the forward strand.
AGCGAGGGGAAGACAAGTCTTGTGATCGAGGGCACTTCAATCACCATGACACAGAAAATGAAGAGAGAGGAAAAGCGATCTGAAGAAAAGATCACTTTCCCTGCTAATGATCTGCGTGCGATCGATCTCCACATCGACGGAAACACTTGCAAGGGCATTTATTCAGTACAAGGCGATACGCTTATCCTGGCCTGTGGCGACGAGCGACCGACCTCGTTTTCGACCCGGAGCAAGTCTTCGACCCGTGTTCTGGTTTTCGTCCGCGAAAATGAAGAGGATAAACAATAGCTTGGCAACGCCGAAGTAGCGGAGGCGAATGGCTGGTTTGTCTGAAGCCCCACCCCATCCTTCTCTGTGGGGCTTAGCGCGGTCGCCGCTACTTCTTTTCCGCTGCCCTCTTTTCTGTCTCCTTCCGCAGCGCCATCCCCTGCGCAACATAAAGCAGCGACTGGGCCTTCCGAATTGGATCCGTCTGTAAGGAAGCCCAGTCGGCGGCGTCTCTCTCCTGGCCCACTTCCGCCATTGCACCGACGATGTGGGCATAGCAGGCATTGGCCGCGTTGCCAAACGCACCTTCCATCTCTTGCACGCCCTCGGCCTCTGCGAACGCTTTCTCGAAGGTCTTCCTGGATGCGGTGCTGTCGCCATCTTTCGCCTGGGTCTTGGCGATCTCGGCCAGCGCCTCGGCACGCCAGTAAGGACGTTTCATCGGCTCCAATGTCTTCAGCGCTCCCTTGAGATCGCCCGCGCGGAGCTGCGCAACCACCACGTCCTTGAGAGCCCTCTCCTTCTGGGACTCATCCTTGATGGCCTCCGCAGTCTCCATGGCTCCCTTGACGTCTCCCGCCAATGCCTGAGTTGCGGCCATATCCAACAAGGCGACCGCCTTCCACGACTCCTTCTTGACGGCACCGGCCATTTCTCGCGCATCTTTTACGTTCCCGGCCTCCACCAGCGCCTTGGTCAGCGCGCAGGTCGCCACAGCACGCGTGTCCGACTGCTCGTCCTCCTCAATGCTCTCGACGATTTTCCTCGCTTTCTGCAGGAGTATTGCGGCAGCGTTGTCGTCCTTTGCCGATCGCTGCGCCCGGGCGACGGTCAACAGCGCCACCACGCGGCTCAGGTCGTCATCGATCCCCGCAGCGGTCTTCGTGGCCTCCTTCAGCCTGCCTGCCTTGGCCTGTGCATCGGCCAGTTCTCGCAACGCCTCGCCTTTCCAGGGGTCGGTTGACACCGACGCGATCGTGTCCTCAGCGCCGGCCAAATCGCCCGCCCTTGCCTGGGCAATCGCAACCTTCGATAGGGCGTTGTCTCGTGTGCCAAGGTTGTCCATGATGAGTTCGGCCGTTTCTTTGGCACGCTTCACGTCACCGGCTCGAGCCTGTGCAGCGACCACGTCCATGAGGCGGTGTTCCTTCTCGAAGCCATCCACACCCTTCGCGACTTCAATGGCGTCACTGAAGGATTTCGCGGAGGCATCCTTGTCCTTCGTCCTTGCCTGGGCCTCGGCAATGCTCAAAAGCACCCAGACCTTGCTGTTGCGGTTATCAATTGCTTGTGCTGCCTCTGCCGCCTGCTTCAGTAGATCGGCCTCCCTGGGCGGGATCTTCCGCGGTTCCTTCTTCTCCGGCTCAAAGGATCGGGCGATCGGTCTGGGTTGCTCGGCGGCTGGCGTGAGACTTGCGACCAGGCCGCCTCCCACCAGCGCGAGGAGTAGGATGACCGGGGTCGTGACTTTCCACATAGTGATCAGCATGGGGTATACCATCCTATCGGTGAGTGCCAACACATGGGCGGGAACAGCACCGTCTCCCTGCCCGGCCGCGACGAGCGGCGCAGCACTGGCCGTGGCACCGGCCAGCACTGATGGCACGGCCGACGACGCCGTGCCTCTGCCAACGGCAACTGCACACATGGCGGCCGACAATGTCACACCGCGCCGAGCCAGTCGCAGTTGTAACCGCCGCCGTGCTTGAGCGATTCTGCTCGAAACTGTACCGTCCTTCCAACCGAGTTCGTCGGCCACCTCCTTACGACTGCGGCCTTCAAGGCAGCAAAGAACAAATGGAGTCCGGTACTTCGCGGGCAGGCGCTGCACCTCTTCGTCGAGGACCACCTGCAACTCCCGCAGCGCCAGACCCATTGAGGGCGGTTCGACAGCTGGGGCAGCCTGTCGTTCGTACCTCTCGCG
>DASZJS010000654.1:0-6478 GCA_035947935.1 Gemmata sp.
ACACCATTAACCCAACGGTGGGAATCGCCGTGGATGTATGCCACGCGACGGATACGCCCGGCAACGACAAGAAGCAGGTGGGGGATACGAAGTGCGGCGGCGGGCCAGTGCTGTTCCGCGGCCCGAACATCAGTCCGCGCGTGTTCGATCTGCTCGAAGAAACGGCCAAAGCCCACAGCATCCCCATCCAAATCCGCGGCGTTCCGCGCGCCACCGGGACCGATGCCAACGCCATTCAAATCAGTCGGGAAGGTGTGGCGTGTGGGCTCATCGGCATCCCGAACCGCTACATGCACAGCCCGGTTGAAGTGATCCATCTGGAAGACTTGACGAACGCCGCGAAACTGCTGGCTGAGTTCTGTATCGCCATCGGCCCGGATACCAATTGGATTCCCTGAACCTCTCAAAGCCGGTGGCGATGATGCGCCACCGGACGATCTCAGTCTTCGAGAAGATTCATTGACGACTGAAAATTGTGCGCCGATCTCGACCCAATCGTACCTTTCGAGCGCTCAATATCTCAGACCATTTCACGTCTGATGCGAAATTAGATTCTCCTGACACATGTTTTCGCGACACGTCTAAATGAAGAGTTGCGAATTCGCTACTGGTTCCATCCAAGCTGCCCGCTGTGAACTAAACTCCAGTTGATGTCGCCCATTTTGGTTGGAGTTGCCCCGTGCCCACCAGCACCCGCCTGCCTGGTCTTCATTCCGTATTCCTCAAAGCCGTTCGCAAAAGTGGTCTACTTACCCCAGACGACTTGATCGGTGTGCTTGCCGAGGCGAATGTTGACCCATCCACTGCCGAACCAATCCAGGTTGCCTCGCTCTTGGTCCGCAAAAAATTGCTGACCAAGTTCCAGGCCATGCAGTTACTCAACGGCCGCACCCAGGGGTTCGTTCTGGGTCAATACAAGATCCTCGATGGCATCCGCCAGGACCGCGTGGGGATGGTGTTCAAGGCCGAAGACACCGAAACCAACCAACAGGTTTCCATCAAGGTGTTGCCGACGGATCGCGTGTCCGACCCGACCATCCTCAAGGCCTTCATGCACGAAGTGCGCGCGGCCTCAAAGGTGAATCACCCTGCCGTCGCCAGGGTACTCGATATCGGGTACTGGCAAGGCACAAACTTCGTTGTGACCGAGTATGTCCCCGGGCCAACGCTCGATAGGATCGTTCACGATAAGGGGCCACTCGCGCCGAACGCCGCGGCACAACTGATCGTCCAGGCGGCTGTCGGATTGCTTTACACTCACGGGCTCGATCTCATCCACCGTGATATCAAGCCAGGGAACCTCACGATGCTTCCGGATCGGCGGGTAAAACTGATCGATCTGGGACTGACTCACATGCTGGAGAATCCCTGGACGCGCGTGACCCAACGGATCAGCACCAAGGAATATGCGGAGGAAATCGCCCACATCGCTCCGGAGCAGGCTTGGGGTTGCGACATCGATGCCCGAAGCGATGTTTATAGCCTCGGCTCGACGTTTTATTTCCTGCTGACCGGGCAAGTGCCGTTCCCCGGATTGGCACCAGAAATGATGGCTGAGCGGCAAATCCGCGGCGTTCCCTCACCGACGATCATCCGGCCCGGAATACCCAAAGAGATCGATGCCATTGTGCGGCGAATGGGAGCGAAAGATCCGCATGAGCGGTATCCATCGGCTCGCGAGGTTGTCATTGCGATGCAGTCCTGGCTGCCGGTCGAGCAGTGGCTGTCGCTGGGAATTACTCTGCCCGAGAAACAGGATCACCTCCGTCAGAATCAGACCAAATCCATGAAGAAACGCAACTTCTTCGCGCGCCTGTTTGGGTGGTAAGGCGCAGCGAAAATCTGGCGACTTCGTGTGGTTTGGTATAAGACATGGGGTTGGTATTGGGTTGACCCGGGCGGCTCTGCACACGTGTGGGCAGGCTGTCATCGTTGTCAAGGGTGTCAGTATTCAGACAAGATTCCGAAGATGTGTTTTGACACTTTAATAAGGCATTTTCCACCCCAATCACAGATTCAAATACCAGTCGTGGTCACAAATCGTCATGTGTCAAAGCCCCTTGGTACATGCCTCATCGCCCACAATAATCACTTCAACCATTAACAAACTCGTGAATTTGTTCTGGTTGGCCGATCACCCTTCTGACTGAAATCCTACCCCCGTTGACATGTTTGCCGGACGCGGTAGAATACTGAGACTAAATCTCAACAAGCCTGCCCCCGTAACGCCGCGCCCAGGCTGTCACGACCATGCAACTTCCACAAACCGATGACCGCGTCTGTTCCGACCCGTGCGCGGGACCATGTTCCGGTTGCCCGGATCGGATCGTGTGCCGCTGCCTGAAGGCAACCGAGGCAGCAATCGTGGAAGCGATTGTCACACTCGGAGTGCGGACGCTGGAGAGCCTGCGACAGGCAACCGAGGCCGGGACTGGGTGTTGCTGCTGCCACGGCGAACTTCGGGCTCTACTCGAAGTTCACTCCTCGTCGCCGTCGCCCTTGAACATGTGTTCGGCCAGGTAGCGTTCGAGTCCGACCATTTTAATCAGATTGAGTTGCGTCTCCAGCCAATCGACGTGTTCTTCCGACTCGATGAGAATTTCCAGCGCGAGTGCGTGGGTTCCGTTGTCCTTGAGCTGGATGGCGAGGTTCACCAGTTCGTTGTAAGCCACTACGCCGCCGGTCTCGAGCTTCAAGTCGTTATCGAACTGCTCCTTGATGTCCGCCCCGACCCGGATCACATCGTATCTAGCAATCTCCGGCACGCCATCCAGGAACAGAATGCGCTCGATGAGTTTGTCGGCATGCTTCATCTCACCGATGGATTCTTCCCAGTGCTTGGCCGCGAGCCGCATGAACCCCCAGTTCTTGCACATTTTCGACTGGCAGAAATACTGGTTGATCGCGGTCAGTTCGATGGTCAGTGCCCGATTGAGGGCATCGATGATCTGGTCGTTCCCCTTCATTATCCGATATCTCCAGCCGGTGAGTTTTACAGGTCGATCCCACCGTTGTACGCACTTGGCGGCGGCTCTCCTTAAAAAACGAGAGAATATCAGCGGTTTTAACGAGGTCGGTCTTCGTACCCCGTGGCATCAATCATCTCGCTGAAGTGCAAGAACTACGATCGCTTCTCGGCGACGCGGAAGATTTCCACCGTGCCATCCGCCATACCCCTGGCCAGATAGCGGCCATCCGGAGTGAGGGCGACACTCAGAGCCCGGCCAGCGGGCAACTCCCACATGTGGCGCGGCTTGCCGGTTCGCACGTTCCAGTTGATTGCCGGGCCTTCTGAGCCAATGCTCACCATTGTCTCGGGTTCCGGGGTGAACAACAGCAGACGGGTTCCCCCGGCGTGACCGGCGAGCTGAGTCCGCACCGTCGGCTTGCTGGCCGTCAGATCCCAGAGCCAGATCACCTTGTCCTGGACTGCTGTTGCCAGCGTCTTGCCGTCCGTGGAATAGGCCACGGCGTTGACCTCGCCTCCATGCGGCAGCGACATCCTTTGGCTGGCGCGGATTCGGCTCAGTGCCCAGACGCGGGCTGTCGCGTCCTGTGCCCCTGTGGCCAGACTCTGGCCATCGGGCGCGAACGCCAATGCCTTGATCGGCAGGGTGTGCCCTGGCAGCAGGATTCGCGCTTCGCTCCCGGGGCCAGTCCCCGGTTCCCACACGCGGAGCGTCTGATCCTCGCCCGCACCCGCCACAAGTTTACCATCAGGTGAAAACGCGAGCACATCGATCGACGCCTGGCCGCCACGCAAGACTCGGATTTCTTGAGCGCCCTTCTCGGACACATCAATCATTGAGACCTGCCCGTTCGTCGAACTCGCAACCAGGAGCCGATTGTTCGGTGCGAACGCCAGCGCGCGGAATCCCTCGCCGGATTTGCGCAAGGCAGCCCGCTCGCCGGGCTTGCTGCTGCCGACATCCCAGATGCGCCCCGTGCCATCGCGTCCGCCCGAGGCTAACAGTTTCCGATCGGGAGTAAACGCCAGTGCCTCGACAGCGTCGGCGTGGCCTTTCATGCTGGAGACGAGTTTGGCAGCGGTCGCGGGGCACACTGGGCCGGTAGATGAGTTCCGATTGTCCATTGCTCGTCCTCGAAGCCGCAGCTTTCCACCCCCCTGACGGTCGGGGTGTGCCTCTCTCGATACTCTAGGTCGCAAAATGGGTTGCGTCGTGGCGATCTTCATGGGTTCGTGTGGCGCGATAACCATCCGTTCCACGCTGACTATTTTGTGATGCCCACCTGACTCATCAGCCAGGCATATTGGAACGCAACTTCCTTCAAATAATCGTACCGGCCCGATGATCCACCATGCCCAGCGCTCATGTTGCACTTGAGCAAAAGTGGGTTGGAGTCGGTCTTGAGTGTCCGCAATTTGGCCACGTATTTCGTAGGCTCCCAGTACATGACCTGACTGTCGTTGAAGCTGGTCGTCACAAGAATCGCCGGGTACGCCTTGCGCTCGATGTTGTCGTAAGGGCTGTAGGACCGCATGTACTCGAAGGCAGGCTTTTCGTTGGGGTTGCCCCATTCCAAATACTCCCCGACCGTCAGCGGCAAGCTGGCATCCAGCATCGTGTTCATGACATCGACGAAGGGCACGTTCGAGTGAACCGCGCGAAACAGGTCAGGTCTGAGATTCGTGACGGCACCCATCAGAAGGCCGCCCGCACTCCCTCCCTGGATCACCAGGCGGTCCTTGTTCGTCCAGTGATTGGCGATTAACCACTCCGCGCTATCCACGAAGTCGAAGAACGTGTTCTTCTTTTTCATCAACATGCCGTCATCGTGCCAGGACTCTCCCATTTCGTTACCGCCGCGAATATGCGCGATGACGTAAACCATGCCGCGATCCAGCAAGGCCAGCCGGTTGCTGCTGAACGATGCGGACGTGCCCGCACCGTAGGAACCATAACCGTAGAGGAACAACGGTGCCTTGCCGTCCTTCTTCAGCCCTTTTCGGTAAACAATCGAAAGCGGCACTTTGACTCCATCGCGAGCGACGGCCCACTGGCGTTCGGTGGCGTATTGCGTTGGGTCGTACCCGGGCACCTCCTGCTGCTTCAACACGGTTCGCTTTCCAGAGGCCATGTCGTACTCGATCGTGCTCGATGGTGTCACAAGGCTCTGATAACTGAAGCGAAACGTGTGGGAAGTGAATTCGGGTGTGTCGTTGAGAGAGGCACTGTAAACCATCTCGGGGAAACTCACATCCTGCCACTGCTTCTTGAGGAAATCGTAGACCCGGAAGCGATCGAGAGCCGCCGATCGTTCAGCGACCACGAGATAATCCTTGAATACCTCCACATTATGAAGCAGGATCTCATCCCGCTTGGGCAGCAATTCCGTCCAGTTCTTTGGCGAAGGGTCGGCTATCGGTGCCGTGACCAGGCGAAAGTTGTTCGCGCCCCGATTGGTGCGGAGATAGAAGAGGCCATCTCGATGTTCCACGCTGTACTTGTGGCCCTTTTCTCGGGCTAAAACGACCTTGAAGTCCGCGTTGGGCCGATCGCTCGGGAGATAGCGAGTCTCCCAGGTATCGGTGCTTTCGGAACCCAGGAAGATCATTTTCAAATCCTTGCTCCGGGTCACTTCAATTGCGAACAATCGATCTTTCTCCAGATAAACCGGTTCGGATTCATCTCCCAGTTGGTGACGCCAGACGATGTTTGTGCGCTTGGTGACCGCATCTTCCGTGGAATAGAAGAGAGTCTTGTTATCCGCGCACCACTCGACGGATGTGACACGATCATCGCTATCCGGAAGGAGATCGCCGGTGCGAAGATCCTTGATGTTGAGGCGGTATTGTCGAAAGCCGTTGGTGTCGGTTGTGTAGGCCAGGAGATTACCATCGTCGCTGACCTGAAATGCACCGAGCGAAAAGAATTTCGTTCCCTTGGCGAGTTCGTTTTGATCCAGGATCACCTCTTCCGCGGCCTTATCGTTGAATGAGCCATCGGCTGCTGCCTTCTTCCGACAACGGATTGGGTATTGCTTGCCTTCCTGCATGCGGGAGTAGTAGTAGAACGGCCCGCGGCGAAGCGGCACGCCGAGATCGGTCTGCTTGATGTGGCCTAGCATTTCCTTGTACAGGGCATCGGCGAAGGGCTGGCTCTCGGCCGTCATGGCTTCGGTGTAGGCATTTTCGGCTTCGAGGTATTTGCGGACTTCGGGGTTATTCTTCTCGCGAAGCCAGAAGAAAGGGTCGTTGACCTTGTTGTCGTGCCAGAGGGAGATGTGTTCCTTTTGCGGAGCTTTTGGTGTACTCGGTGTACTTGGCGGCGATTGGCCGAGGGCTGTCGGCGAATTGAGGCTCGCCAGCAAAAGCAGGATGCCAACAATCGCGTGGTGCTGGCAGACAGCCAGTCTTGAACGGCACTGGAGCGACATTTCGAATCCTCTCTGGAGACGGGATCGTGAAGTGCATTCACAATACTGGATTCATGGCGTCTGAGCCACCATTTGGTGA
>DASZJS010000655.1:0-3947 GCA_035947935.1 Gemmata sp.
CTGGCTGCTAAAATGATTTCTCCGGATAACCAGGTTGGACAGACCCGTGTATGCCAACCGGTCAGATGGGGTGTTCTGGTGAATTCTGGCGAAGTGAACACCCCGGAGCGTGAGCGACGGGATGTTCACAAATGTCATCGAGTTCATCAAAACGTGGTTCCGGATCGAACGAATAGCTTCTAGAAACCGAACGATGGGAGTGGGACATGAGCCGATTGTTCGGAACGCTGAAGCGGATGTTCGGAGGCGGAGACGACCGACCACCCGATCTGGATGCGACACTCGCGGACCTGCACACCAAAACTCCAGCCCCCGCATTTTGGCTGATCGGCAAAACTCAGTCCGGAAAGACATCGATCATCAAGTTCCTCACCGGAGCCGATGATGCCGCGATCGGATCGGGCTTTCGCCCCACGACACGAACCACGCGGCGATATGACTTTCCCACTCCAGAAGCTCCGTTGCTTGAGTTTCTGGACACACGCGGACTGGATGAACCGGGTTACGATCCGACAGAGGACATTGCCGCGCTCGATCCGATTGCCCATGTGGTAATTGTGACCGCCAAGGCAACAGACTTTGCCCAGGGGAACATCCGAGCGATTCTGGAACCCATTCGGCGGGCCAACCTCTCACGACCGGTTGTGCTGTGCATTACCACGTTGCACGAAGCCATCCCCCGTCAGCCACACCCAACACCGTATCCATTTACGACGGAGACAGGAGACTGGAGAAAGAAGACAGAAACAGAAGCCCAGCCGGTTGAATTCCTGTCTCCGCTCGACCGTCTCCTGGACCCTGGCTTCTCGGGAATCCCGGAGGATCTGTCGCGCTGCATCGAACACCACGCACGGGAGTTCGAGGGTCTCTACGATGTCCTCGTTCCTATCGATCTGACGAAGTTCGAGGACGGCTTCGCGGAGCCGAACTATGGTGGGGAACAGTTGAAATCTGTCCTTCTTCGCGTTCTTCCCGATGCCTACCGGCAAACCTTGCTGCGTCTGAAGGAAGCGACGGAGACGCTCAAGGACATCCACCTCCGGCACGCTGTGCCGGTGATTCTCGGTTACAGCTCGCTGGCTGCAACCGCCGGCGGCGTTCCATTGCCGTTCGTGGACATGGTGCTGATTCCTGGCATTCAGGTTCGAATGGCCCAACATCTGGCGGGGCTCTATGGTCAGCCAATGACCACCGATCGCTTCAAGGAAATCGCGGCAGCGGTTGGGGTCGGCATGGTCTCCCGTCAACTGGCTCGCCAGGCAACCAAATTCATCCCGGTGGTCGGTTCTGCGGTGGGTGCCGCGGTTGGGGCTGCCTCCACCTACGCTCTGGGTCGCGCCCTGTGCTACTACTTCCAGGCTGTTTGTGAGGGGCATGTACCGGACGCCGCGAGCCTGAAGACGTATTACCAGGAACAGTACAAAGCTGCCGAAAAGAAGTGGAAGGGATGAAGGATGAGGGATGAAAAAAGCAAAGACAGTTTGAGGTTTTTCTTCATCCTTCATCCCTCATCCCTTCCCAAGAGGTAGTCCATGACCCGTTTACGGTTAATTGTTCTGGCAGTCCTGTTCTTTCTCCCGTTCCTGGTGCTGCTCGGGATCGGTGGGTATCACTTGAAGGAGACAGGGAACCTTTGGGTGTGGTGGCCGCTGCTCGCCTGCGCTGGGCTGGCTTATTTCCTGGCTTGGCGATGGACTCGAAGTCGACATCTCCTTCCACCGGACGACACCCGACCACCCGAATACTGGACCGAGCGGGACAAAATCGCCTGGGGAAAAGTGGATGCGAAGGCAAAGATGTTCGAGAAGGTGACACTCGACCAGATCAGCACGGCCAAGCATTTCACCGACCTTTCCCTCGAACTTGCCGTGGAGGTGGGAAAGGTTTACAACCCGGATTCGGACGATCCATTCGACACGCTGACATTGCCGGAAGTCTTGACGTGCATTGAGCTGGCTGCCACCGACTTGAACGTCATGGTTCAGAAGTATATTCCGGGCGTTCACTTGCTCCGGATCAGGGATGCGCGGCGCGCCAAAAAGGCTTATGGATGGTACAAGACCGGCCAGGATGTGTACTGGGCTGGAGCCGCGATTTTCGATCCGATCCACGCGGGCCTTCGATATCTCGCTTCCCGCAAAGCCCTTGGTGGGCTGATGGATCGTATCCAGAGCAACATCATCCTTTGGTTCCACACGGCGTTCATCCATGAACTCGGTCGGTATCTCATCGAACTCAATAGCGGTCGGCTCAAGGTGGGCGCGAAGCAGTATCGCGAAATCCTCGCTGCCCACAAAGAACCACCTGCGGATGAACCTGCGACGCGACCGGAAGACACCAGCGGTGAAGCAACGGAAACGACCGCACCCATAGCCAAGACAATCGCGATTGCCGTTCTTGGTGCGGTCAAAGCGGGAAAATCGAGTCTGGTGAATGCTCTGCTCGAAAAGCAGACTGCGCCCGTGGACCGGCTCCCGGTAGCCAGTGGAATCCGCTACGATTTGATCTTGCCCGGCGGCCAGCCGGTCAGCCTGCTCGATACGTCCGGCTACGGTGCCGAAGGGGCGAGCGATGCCGATTTCGCTGCGGCCATCGAGGCATCCCGCGACGCCGATCTGATCCTCCTCGTTACTCCTGCTAATGTTCCCGGTCGGAAGTCCGATGTCGATCTTCTCGATCGGCTAAAGGGGTGGTTTGATGCAAAACCCCACCTGCGGATGCCGCCTGTGGTGGTGGTCATCAATCAGGTGGATCTCCTGAGTCCGAAGGCCGAATGGAAGCCTCCTTACAACTGGAAAGATGGAACCCGGCCCAAGGAGGTAAACATCCGGGAGTGCCTGGAGGTGGTGAAGGAGCAGATCGGAACGCGAGCGGCGACAGTCATCCCAACGTGTGCCCGGCACGGGGAAACATTTGGAATCGTGGATGGACTGGTGTTGGCGATGGTTTCGTACCTCGACCACGCTCGCGGAGCAGCGATCCTCAAAGCATTCGAGGTCGCATCGGCTGAACGGGCTGTGGGTCAAGTGGTGGATCAGGTTGGGAACGTCGCCCAGCTCGCCTGGGATGCCGTTTCAGGGCTGTTTTCCAAGAAGAAATAGTTCGTCCTTCGTCCTCCGTCCCTCGTCATTCGTGAAAACCAACTGGCGTTTCCCTCCGTTGTCTTTCCAGAATGACGAAGGACGAAAAGTAAGTCCCCTCCCAGCACTTCACGACCAACGCTATAACAACTCCCACCGATTCCCGCATTGGAGCCGTTGCCGATGAAGCTTCATGAGTATCAGGCTAAGGAATTGCTCGCTGCCGCTGGGGCGAATATCCCCAAGCACATCGTCGTGACAACGCCGGAAGAGGCCGAGAAAGCCTTCGATCAACTGAGTAACGGCGGTGGGGTCATGGTCAAGGCCCAAATCCATGCGGGCGGGCGTGGGCAGGGCGAACTGCTCGGCAGTGGCTTTCCCGCAGGCAAAGAGAAGGGCGGACTTGGCGGAGTGAAGTTCTGCCCCACGCGGGAGAAGGCCAAAGCACTTGCCGAAGTGATGTTCAAATACCCCCTCAAAACCAAGCAGACCGGGCCGGAAGGCCAGAAGATTCAAACGCTTATCGTCCAGGCCGATGCCGAACCCGATCGGGAATTCTACCTCGGCATGATTCTGGATCGAGGACTGGGCGTCCCGGTCATGATGGCGAGCGCTGAGGGTGGAATGGACATTGAGGAGGTCGCGGCCAAGACTCCCGAGAAGATTCTGAAGGTGCCCGTATCCCCCGAGAACGGTTTGCAGCCGTTCCAGGCTCGCCGCCTGGCCTATGAACTCGGTTTCACGGGCGATCAGGTGGGGAAAGTCGAAAAGATCATGCTCGCGCTCTCTAAAGTCTACCTCGACAAGGATGCCACGCTCGCCGAGATCAACCCGCTCGCCATTACCAAAAAGGGCGATGTGGTTGTT